>NZ_JBSFJC010000070.1:0-46247 GCF_053597855.1 Kitasatospora sp. NPDC001225 | reverse complement strand
GGCCGGGCGGCAACTCATCTCGGGTGGGGCCCCGCCGTTTTTCGTGTGCCCCTCCGCTCGGGCGGGAGCCGCTACGCCGGGCCGGCGACCACCGCGATCGGGGTGGTGACCGGGGTGCCGGAGCCGTCGCGGCGCGGGTCGCGCTCGGGCAGGTCGACCGGGGCGCCCTTGGCGGTGGCGGCGCGGGCCGGGGCGGCGCCGGCCCAGGCGAAGGCCAGGGCGTCCTCACCGCGCAGGAAGCGCTGGCAGCGCACGCCGCCGGTGGCGCGGCCCTTGCGCGGGTACTGCTCGAACGGGGTGACCTTCCAGCTGGTCTGCTCGCCGTCGGAGAGCGTGCCCGTGGCCGTGGCCACCGAGACCACCACCGCGTCCGCCGCCGGGTCCACCGCCGTGAAGGACAGCACCCGCGTGCCGTCCGACAGCTTGATGCCCGCCATGCCGCCCGCCGGGCGGCCCTGCGGACGCACCTGGCCGGCCGGGTAGCGCAGCAGTTGGGCGTCGGAGGCGATGAAGACCAGGTCCTCCTCGCCGGTGCGCAGTTCGACCGCGCCCACCAGCTCGTCACCCTCCTTGAGGGCGATCACCTCGAACTCGTCCTTGTTCGCCGGCCACTCCGGCACCACCCGCTTCACCACGCCCTGCAGCGTGCCCAGCGCCAGCCCCGGCGAGGACTCGTCCAGGGTGGTCAGCGCCAGCGCCCGCTCCCCGTCCTCCAGCCGCAGGAACTCGCCCACCGCGGCCCCGCCCGCCAGCGTCGGCGACGGTGTCGGCGGCAGCGCCGGAAGGTCGATCACCGGCAGCCGCAGCACCCGGCCCGCGGACGTGACCACGCCGACGTCCGCCCGGGCCGTCGCGTGCACCGCCGAGACGATCACGTCGTGCTTCGCCCGCTTCTCCGACTCCTCGAACGGCTCGCCGTCCGCCGTCCGCGCCAGCAGGCCCGTCGACGACAGCAGCACCCGGCACGGGTCGTCCGCGACCTCCAGCGGCACGGCCAGCGCGGCCGAGGGCACCGCCCCCGCCTCCAGCAGCACCGTGCGCCGCTCGGTGCCGAACTGCTTGGACACCGCGCCCAGTTCGGACGACACCACGCTGCGCAGCTTGGTGTCCGACTCCAGGATCTCGGTCAGGTCCGCGATCTCGGAGGTCAGCTTCTCCTTCTCCTGCTCCAGCTCGACCCGGTCGAAGCGGGTCAGCCGCCGCAGCGGGGTGTCCAGGATGTACGCGGTCTGCGTCTCCGACAGCGAGAAGTGCTCCATCAGGCGTTCCTTCGCCTGCTGGGCGTTGTCACTCGACCGGATGATCGCGATGACCTCGTCGATGTCGAGCAGCGCCACCAGCAGGCCCTCGACCAGGTGCAGCCGCTCCTCGCGCTTGCGGCGGCGGAAGTCGCTGCGCCGGCGCACCACGGTGAAGCGGTGGTCGACGTAGACCTCCAGCAGCTCCTTGAGCCCCAGCGTCAGCGGCTGCCCGTCCACCAGCGCCACGTTGTTGATGCCGAAGGTCTCCTCCAGCGGCGTCAGCTTGTACAGCTGCTCCAGCAGCGCCTCCGGCACGAAGCCGTTCTTCACCTCGATGACCAGCCGCAGCCCGTGCTCGCGGTCGGTCAGGTCCTTGACGTCCGCGATGCCCTGGAGCTTCTTCGCGTTGACCAGGTCCTTGATCTTCGAGATGACCTTCTCCGGGCCGACGTTGTACGGCAGCTCGGTGACCACGATGCCCTTGCGGCGGGCCGTCACCGCCTCCACCGTCGTCGTCGCCCGGATCTTGAACGTGCCGCGGCCCGACTCGTACGCGTCCCGGATGCCCGACAGGCCCACGATCCGCCCGCCGGTCGGCAGGTCCGGACCGGGCACGAACCGCATCAGCGTGTCCAGGTCCGCGTTCGGGTGCTTGATCAGGTGCCGGGCCGCGGCCACCACCTCGGACAGGTTGTGCGGCGGCATGTTCGTCGCCATGCCGACCGCGATGCCCGTCGCGCCGTTCACCAGCAGGTTGGGGAACGCGGCCGGCAGCGCCAGCGGCTCCTGCTCGCTGCCGTCGTAGTTGGGGCCGAAGTCGACGGTGTCCTCGTGGATCGACTCCACCATCGCCATCGAGGCGGCCGTCAGCCGCGACTCGGTGTAGCGCATCGCGGCCGGCGGGTCGTCGTTGCCCAGCGAACCGAAGTTGCCGTGCCCGTCGATCAGCGGCAGCCGCATCGAGAACGGCTGCGCCATGCGCACCACCGAGTCGTAGATCGACTGGTCGCCGTGCGGGTGCAGCCGGCCCATCACCTCGCCCACCACGCGGGCGCACTTCACGTGCGCGCGCTCCGGGCGCAGGCCCATCTCGTTGGCCTGGTACAGGATCCGGCGGTGCACCGGCTTCAGGCCGTCCCGCGCGTCGGGCAGTGCACGCGAGTAGATCACCGAGTAGGCGTACTCCAGGAAGGAGCCCTGCATCTCGTCCACGACGTCGACGTCGAGGATCCGCTCCTCGAAGTCTCCGGGCGGCGGGGTCTGCGAACTGCGGCGGGCCATCGCGGCGGGGCTCCCTTACGTGTCGCTGGCTGTGTCTCGGTCGGTCGCCGAACGCCGGGGGGCGGTCGTCGCTCGTCTCCGCACCGTCCCGCCGCCGGACCCGTCAACCGGGTGCCGTCGACAGGGCGCGGCGCCCCCATTGTGGACCCTCGGGCCGACACTCCCGGTCAGCGGCCCTCTTCCGCCCCTGGCGAACGGCCCCGTCCGCGCGGACACGAACACGGCTCCCGCACGTTGCACCACAATGGGGGACGCCACACGAACCCCCGACATCGACGACGGGAAGGACCCGAGCGCATGGCCAACCCGGCCCCCGCCTCCAGCCGAGGCATCGCCATCACCGAGCACCGCCTGGCCAACGGCCTGCGCGTAGTCCTCTCCGAGGACCACCTGACCCCGGTCGCCGCCGTCTGCCTCTGGTACGACGTGGGCTCCCGGCACGAGGTCAAGGGCCGCACCGGCCTCGCCCACCTCTTCGAGCACCTGATGTTCCAGGGCTCGGCCAACGTCACCAACAACGGGCACTTCGAGCTTGTCCAGGGCGCCGGCGGCTCGCTCAACGGCACCACCAGCTTCGAGCGCACCAACTACTTCGAGACCATGCCCGCCCACCAGCTGGAGCTCGCGCTCTGGCTGGAGGCCGACCGGATGGGCTCGCTGCTCGCCGCGCTCGACGAGACGTCCATGGAGAACCAGCGCGACGTCGTCAAGAACGAGCGCCGCCAGCGCTACGACAACGTCCCGTACGGCACCGCCTTCGAGAAGCTCACCGCGCTCTCCTTCCCCGACGGCCACCCGTACCACCACACCCCGATCGGCTCCATGGCCGACCTCGACGCGGCCACCCTGGAGGACGCCCGCACGTTCTTCCGGACGTACTACGCGCCCAACAACGCGGTCCTCTCGATCGTCGGCGACATCGACCCCGAGCAGACCGTCGCCTGGGTCGAGAAGTACTTCGGCTCCATCCCCGCGCACGACGGCAAGCAGCCCCCGCGCTCGGGCGAGCTCCCCGAGACGATCGGCCGCGAGATCCGCGAGGACGTCCACGAGGACGTCCCCTCCCGCGCCCTGATGGCCGCCTACCGCCTCCCGCACGACGGCACCCGCGAGGCCGACGCCGCCGACCTCGCCCTCACCATCCTCGGCAGCGGCGAGTCCAGCCGCCTCTACAACCGGCTGGTCCGCCGCGACCGCACCGCCGTCGCCGCCGGCTTCGGCCTGCTGCGGCTGGCCGGCGCCCCCAGCCTCGGCTGGCTCGACGTCAAGACCTCCGGCGACGCCACCATCGAGCAGATCGGCACCGCCGTCGACGAGGAGCTCGCCCGCTTCGCCGCCGAGGGCCCCACCGCCGAGGAGCTCGAACGCGCCCAGGCCCAGATCGAGCGCGAGTGGCTCGACCGGCTCACCACCGTCGCCGGCCGGGCCGACGAACTGTGCCGCTACGCCGTCCTGTTCGGCGACCCGGAGCTGCTCAACGACGCCCTCCCCAAGGTCCTCGACGTCACCGCCGAGGAGGTCCAGGCCATCGCCAAGGCCCGGCTCCACCCCGACAACCGGGCCGTCCTCGCCTACGAGCCGACCGCCGCCGCCGAGACCGACGCCGACTCCGACGCCGCTTCCGAAGAGGAGGGTGCCGCCGTATGAGCACCGACTACGTCCCCGCCATGACCTTCCACCCGCAGCCCCGGCCGGGCACGCCCAGCCCCTGGGACTTCCCCGCCCCCGAGCGGGCCGCCCTCGGCAACGGCATCACCGTCCTGCACTGCCACCGGCCCGGCCAGCAGCTGGTCGCCGTCGAGGTCCTGCTCGACGTCCCGCTCGCCGCCGAGCCCGAGGGCCTCGACGGCGTCGCCGGCATCCTCGCCCGCGCCTTCAGCGAGGGCACCGACACCCTCAGCGCCGAGGAGTACGCCGCCGAGCTGGAGCGCGCCGGCGCCACCCTCGACACGCACGCCGACCACCCGTGCATCCGGATCTCCCTGGAGGTCCCCGCCTCCCGGCTCCAGCGCGGCCTGTCCCTGCTCGCCGACGCCCTGCGCGCCCCGGCCCTGCCCGAGGCGGAGATCGAGCGGCTGGTCGCCAACCGCCTGGACGAGATCGTCCACGAGCAGGCCAACCCCGCCCGGCGCGCCGCCAAGGCCCTGTACGCCGAGCTCTTCGACGCCGCCGACCGGCTCTCCCGGCCCCGCGCCGGCACCGCCGACACCGTCAAGTCGATCGACCGCGCCGCCGTCAAGGCCTTCTACGACGGCCACGTGCGCCCCGCGACCAGCACCGTCGTGGTGGTCGGCGACCTCACCGGCGTCGACCTGCCCGCGCTGCTGGAGAGCACCCTCGGCACCTGGACCGGAACGGCCGCCGAGCCGTCCGTCCACGCCCCGGTCACCGGCGACGACCACGGCCGCGTCGTCATCGTGGACCGCCCCGGCTCCGTCCAGACCCAGCTGCTCATCGGCCGGATCGGACCCGACCGCCACGACCCGGTCTGGGCCGCCCAGACCCTCGGCACCTACTGCCTCGGCGGCACCCTCACCTCCCGCCTGGACCGCGTCCTGCGCGAGGAGAAGGGCTACACCTACGGCGTGCGCGCCTTCGCCCAGCCGCTGCGCTCGGCCGCGGACGGCAGCGGGCGCGCCATGCTCGCCATCAGCGGCTCGGTGGACACCGCCTCCACCGCCCCCGCGCTGGCCGACACCTGGGTCATCCTGCGCACCCTCGCCGCCGAGGGCCTCACCGACGCCGAGCGCGACGAGGCCGTGCAGTTCCTGGTCGGCGTCGCCCCGCTGAAGTACGAGACCGCGGGCTCGGTCGCCGGCACCCTGGCCGACCAGGTCGAGCAGTACCTGCCGGACGACTACCAGGCCGAGGTCTACCGGCAGCTCGCCGAACTGCCCACCGCCGCCGCCACCGAGGCGGTCGTCGCGGCCTTCCCGCCGGACCGCCTGGTCACCGTCCTGGTCGGCGACGCCGCCGTGATCGCCGACGACGTGCGGGCGCTCGGCATCGGCGAGGTCACCGTCGTCAGCTGACGCCTGATCCGCTGCCGTCCGGCCCGGTGGAGCACCCGCTCCGCCGGGCCGGACGCGTTTTAAATCCGTTGCGGGCCGCGCCCGTTCCGTGGATAGATGTTCCCCGACGCACAGCACGTGCGAACTGCGACGAAGGAAGGGAGGCGGTCACCATGCGGGTCGAGCAAGCCATACGACGCTCCCCGAGGCCGTATTCCCCCTGCACCGTCGCCCCGGGCGCCTGAGCCCCACCCCCTGAACTTCCCCGAGCCGTGCCGGGATTCCTCGCGCGGCACCACCTTCCCCGAACCACCCGACCCCTGGAGGTCGTTCACCCATGTCGTACACCGAGGTACCCGGCGTCCGCGTCCCGATCCGGATGTGGACCGACCCGGCCACCGTCGAGGGCCAGGCCCTCCAGCAGCTGCGCAACATCAGCTCCCTGCCCTGGCTGCACGGCCTCGCCGTGATGCCCGACGTCCACCTGGGCAAGGGCGCGACGGTCGGCTCCGTCATCGCCATGAAGGACGCGGTCTGCCCGGCGGCCGTCGGCGTCGACATCGGCTGCGGGATGAGCGCGGTGAAGACCTCGCTCACCGCCGAGGACCTCCCGGACGACCTCTCCGGCCTGCGCCGCGAGATCGAGCGGGCCATCCCGGTCGGCCGCGGCCTGCACACCGACCCGGTGGACCCGTCCAAGCTGCACGGCTTCCGCACGGCGGGCTGGGACGACTTCTGGCAGCGCTTCGACGGCATCGCGGAGGACGTCAAGTGGCGGCGCGGGCGGGCGATGCAGCAGATGGCGACGCTCGGCGGAGGAAATCACTTCATAGAACTGTGCGTTGACACGACTGACGCGGTCTGGCTGATGCTGCACTCCGGATCGCGCAACATCGGCAAGGAGCTGGCCGAGCACCACATGGGCGTCGCCCGCTCGCTGCCGCACAACCAGGGCCTGATCGACCAGGACCTCGCGGTCTTCCTCGCGAAGACCCCGGAGATGGGTGCCTACCGGCAGGACCTGTTCTGGGCCCAGGAGTACGCGAAGCTCAACCGCGCGCTGATGATGGCGCTCTTCCAGGACGTCGTCCGGCGGGAGTTCACCAAGGCCGGGGTGACCTTCGACGAGGTCATCAGCTGCCACCACAACTACGTGTCGGAGGAGCGGTACGACGGCGTCGACCTGCTGGTGACCCGCAAGGGCGCGATCCGGGCCGGCTCCGGCGATCTCGGGATCATCCCCGGCTCGATGGGGACGGGTTCCTACATCGTCCGCGGCCTGGGCAACGCGTCGTCGTTCAACTCGGCCTCGCACGGCGCCGGCCGCAAGATGAGCCGCAACGCCGCGAAGAAGCGGTTCACCACCCAGGACCTGGTCGAGCAGACCAAGGGCGTGGAGTGCCGCAAGGACGGCGGCGTGGTGGACGAGATCCCGGGCGCCTACAAGAACATCGAGAAGGTCATCGAGCAGCAGAAGGACCTCGTCGAGGTGGTCGCGCACCTCAAGCAGGTCGTCTGCGTCAAGGGCTGACCAGGCCGGCCGGAGCACGGCGGCCGGAAAGCCGATCGGGGTGCCGCCGGAATCCGGCGGCACCCCGATCGGGTGCGTGCTGCGGGGCTCAGGCCGCGGCGGGGAGCTCGTCGAGGCCCTCGGAGACGAGCTTGGCGAGGCGGTCGAGCGCGTCGTCGGCGTTCTCGGCGTCGGAGGCGAGGATGACCTCGTCGCCGCCCTGGGCGCCCAGGCCGAGGAGGCCGAGCATGGAGGCGGCGTTGACCGGGTTGCCGCCCGGCTTGGCGATGGTGATCGGCACGCCGGTGGCCGTGACGGCCCGGACGAAGACGGAGGCGGGACGGGCGTGCAGGCCCTCGGCCCAACCGATGGTGACGCGGCGCTCAGCCATGAGACGTGCCTTTCCGGTGAAGCTGGTCACGGCCGTGCTCGGTGAGCGGGGGGAAACGGCCATGTTGTCTAGACCAGTGTTGCACGCAGGCGGCCCCTGGGAACCGCAGCGTTCAGGACTTGTGATTGTTTCTTTTCGGGGCATAAACCCCGGTCGACGGCCCTGTCCACCCTGCCGTGAGCACGCGCCCGGCGCCATTCGGCTCGCCGCCGGATAACCTGACGAATGTGGAAGACCCCGCGGTGGCGAACCCCGCGCAACCCGACTATCCGCAGCACTGGGAAGCGGACATCCTGCTGCGTGACGGAGGTACGGCCCGGATCCGGCCGATCACCCCCGACGACGCCGGACGGCTCGTGGAGTTCTACGGGCAGGTGTCGGACCAGTCCAAGTACTTCCGGTTCTTCGCCCCCTATCCGCGGCTCTCCGACAAGGACGTCCGCCGCTTCACCCACCACGACTTCGTGAACCGGGTGGGCCTCGCGGTGGTGGTCCGCGACCGCTTCATCGCCACCGTCCGGTACGACCGGATCGACGCCGAGGGCCGCCCCTCCGAGACCGGCACCGACGCCGAGGTGGCCTTCCTGGTGCAGGACGCCCACCAGGGCCGCGGCGTGGCCTCCGCCCTGCTGGAGCACATCGCGGCGGTCGCGCAGGAGCGCGGCATCCGCCGCTTCCAGGCCGAAGTGCTGCCGGAGAACCGGAAGATGGTGAAGGTCTTCACCGACGCCGGCTACACCCAGCACCGCAGCTTCGCCGACGGCGTGGTGCACCTGGAGTTCGACCTGGAGCAGACCGACCGCTCGCTCGCCGTGATGCGCGCCCGCGAGCACCGCGCCGAGGCGCGCTCGGTGCAGCGCCTGCTCACCCCGCGCTCGGTGGCGGTGATCGGGGTCTCCCGCACCCCGCAGACCGTCGGCCGGGCCATCCTGCGCGACCTGCTGGGGGACGAGGCCCCGGCCGACCGCCCGGTGTACGCGGTGAACCGCAACGCCGCGCCCGGCACCGAGCTGGACGGCGTCCCGGTCCACCGTTCGATTCTGGACATTCCCGGGCCGGTGGACCTCGCGGTGATCGCCGTCCCCGAGGGCGCCGTCCCGGCCGCCGTCGCCGAGTGCGGCGCCCACGGGGTGCAGGGCCTGGTGGTGGTCACCGCCGGCTACGCGGAGACCGGTCCGGAGGGCCGGGACCGGCAGCGCGCGCTGGTCCGCCAGGCCCGCGCGGCCGGCATGCGGGTGATCGGCCCGAACGCCTTCGGCCTGATCAACACCGACCCCGAGCGCCCGCTGAACGCCTCGCTCGCCCCGCGCCTGCCCGGCCGCGGCGGCTTCGGGATCTTCTGCCAGTCCGGCGCGATCGGCGTGGCCCTGCTGGAGGCCTCCCACAAGCGCGGCCTCGGCGTCTCCTCCTTCGCCTCGGTCGGCAACCGTTCCGACGTCTCCGGCAACGACTTCCTCCAGTACTGGGCCGAGGACGAGGCCACCCAGGTGGTGCTGCTGTACCTGGAGTCCTTCGGCAACCCGCGCAAGTTCACCCGGATCGCCCGTCGGCTGGCCGCCGTCAAGCCGGTCGTGGTGGTCAAGGGCGCCCGGCACACCGGCAGCCTGCCGCCCGGCCACGCCGTCCCCGCCACCGCCACCGGCCTGCGCGACGCCACCGTGGACGCGCTGTTCGAGCAGGCGGGCGTCATCCGGGTGTCGACCATCACCGAGCTGTACGACACCGGCGAGCTGCTGGCCCAGCAGCCGTTGCCGCCGGGGAACCGGGTCGCGGTGGTCGGCAACTCCGACTCGCTCGGCCTGCTCACCTACGACGCCCTGCTGAGCGCCGGCCTGCGCCCGTGCACGCCCGTCGACCTCACCACCGCCGCGACCGGCGAGAACTTCCGGATCGCCCTGGACGTCGCGCTCGCCGATCCGGCCGTGGACGCGGTGATCGCCGTCGCCATCCCGCCGATCGGCACCTCCGCCCACGCCTTCATGGGCGGCCGGCTGACCGGCGAGGACGACCCCGCGATGGGCTCGGACGACCCGGAGATCGCCGCCGCGCTGCTCGAAGCCGGTGGCCGCGCCCGGGAGCTGGGCAAGCCGCTGCTGCTCACCCACCTGGCGCTGACCGACCTGCCGGTCCGGCTGCGCCCCGGCGGCATCCCCGCGTACGCGGCGCCCGAGCGGGCCGTGCACGCCCTCGCCCACGCCGTGCACTACGCGCAGTGGCGCCGCCGCACGGCCGCGGCGGAGGAGACGGCGCGCGTCCCCGAGCTGGACCGGATCGACGAGCCCGGCGCCCGCCGGCTGGTGGAGGCGGCGCTGAGCACCCGGGCCGCCGTCGCCGCACGCACCCAGCCCGGCGGCGCCCGGATCACCCTGTCCGAGGCCGAGGCGCAGGAGCTGCTGGCCCGCTACGGGATCGACGTCTCGCCGGTGCGGCCGGCCCCGGACGAGGAGGCCGCCGTCGCGGCCGCCGCGGCGCTCGGCTACCCGGTGGCCCTCAAGGCGACCGCCCCGCACCTGCGCCACCGCCCCGACCTGGGCAGCGTCCGGCTGGACCTGACCGACGAGGCGGGCCTGCGCCGCGCCCACCGCGAGCTGGACGCGCTGCTCGGCGGCGCCGCGCAGGCCGAGCTGGTGGTCCAGCGGATGGCGCCGCGCGGCGTGGACACCGTGATCGCCGCCACGGTGGACCCGGCGGTCGGCGCGATCCTCTCCTTCGGCCTGGCCGGCGCCCCGGCCGAACTGCTGGGCGACACCGCGCACCGACTGGTTCCGGCCACCGACCAGGACGTCGCCGGGCTGATCCGGGAGGTGCGGGCGGCGCCGCTGCTGTTCGGCTGGCGCGGCGCCGAGTCGGTGGACACCGACGCGCTGGAGGAACTGCTGCTGCGGGTGTCGCAGCTGGTGGACGACGTGCCGGAGATCGCCTCGGTGGATCTCGAACCGGTGGTCGTGGCCCCGCACGGACTGGCGATCCTGGGGGCGCGGGTGCGGGTGGCGCCGCTGCCGGTCCGCAGCGATCTGGGCCCGCGCGCGATGAGCACGCTGTAACCTTCCTTGGTTGCGCCCTGCCCGGGCGCTGTTGTCCGAAGCTCGGCGCCGTGCCGCCCGCTTCGTCGGCGGACCATGCCAGGATGGAGATATGGCGAAGACCGGTACCACCACCACTCAGGACCTGCGCTCGGCTATCGAGCGCAGCGGCTACTACCCGGCCCTGGTGTCCGAGGCGGTCGAGTCCGCGGTGGGCCCGGAGCCGATCAGCTCCTACCTGGTGCACCAGGAGACGACCTTCGACGCCAACGAGGTGCGCCGGCACGTCACGGTGCTGGTCCTCACCCCGACCCGGTTCGTGGTGAGCCACACGGACGAGCAGTCCGGGGCCGAGGGCAGCCCGGCGGTGCCGTTCGCGACGACCTCGACGGAGAGCGTCCGGCTGGACCGGATCGGTTCGGTGGTGGTGAGCCGGATGGTGGCGAACCCGGAGACGTACACCCCGGGCACCCTGCCGCGCGAGGTGGTGCTGACGATCGGCTGGGGCGCGGTGCAGCGCCTGGACCTGGAGCCGGCCGGCTGTTCGGACCCGAACTGCGAGGCCGACCACGGCTACACCGGCTCGGCCACGGCCGACGACCTCTCCCTGCGGGTGAGCGAGGCCGGCGACGGCCCGGAGACGGTGTCCCAGGCGCTGGTGTTCGCCCGGGCGCTGTCCGACGCGACGATCAGCACCGGCCCGCGGGTCTGAGTTCCGCCGCTTCCGACCGACCGCACCGCTACGAATCCGGTTCCATGTCCTTCGTTCCTGCCGACGGCTACGACGCCTTCGAGATCCTTGACCCGGCCACGGCCCCCGCGCCCCCGTACGGCAGTGGTTCGCTGTGCGACCTGCTGCCCTCGGTGGCGGCGGGGCTGGGCGTCCCCGGGTTCACCGCGACGCTCCCGATCGCCCCGGCGGACCGGGTGGTGGTGTTCCTGGTGGACGGCCTGGGCTGGGAGCTGCTGCTGCGCCACCCCGAGTACGCGCCGTTCCTGTCCTCGCTGGCCGGGAGCTCGATGGGGGGCAGCGGCCGTCCGCTGACCGCGGGCTTCCCGTCCACCACGGCGACCTCGCTGGCCTCGGTCGGCACCGGTACGCCGCCGGGCCTGCACGGCCTGGCCGGGTACACGGTGGCGGTGCCGGGCGCCGGCTACCTGATGAACCAGCTGCGCTGGCAGCCGCCGACCGAGCCGCACGCCTGGCAGCCGTACCCGACGGTCTTCGAGCGCACCCACCAGGCCGGGGTGGCGACCGCGCAGGTCTCCTCCCCGCTGTTCGCCCAGACCCCGCTGACCAGGGTGGCGCTGTCCGGCGGCACCTTCCTCGGCCGCACCACGGGCGAGGAGCGGATGGACCTGGCGGCCTCCTGGCTGGCCGAGCACGACCGGGCGCTGGTGTACACCTATGTCAGCGAGCTGGACGGCGCGGGCCACCGCTTCGGCGTGGACTCGGACGAGTGGCGGATGACGCTGGACGCGGTGGACCGGCTGGCCCGCCGGCTGGCCGCGCAGCTGCCGCCGCGTTCGGCGATGTACGTGACGGCCGACCACGGCATGATCGACATCGCCCCGGAGGACCGGATCGACTTCGACGAGGACTGGGAGCTGGGCGCCGGCGTCGCCCTGCTCGGCGGCGAGGGCCGGGCCCGGCACGTGTACGCGGTGCCGGGGGCCGCGGCCGACGTGCACGCGGTCTGGAGCGAGGTGCTGGGCGACCGGATGTGGGTGGCCACCCGGGACCAGGCGATCGCGGCGGGCTGGTTCGGCCCGGCCGTGGACGAGCGGGTGTACGCGCGGATCGGCGACGTGGTCGCCGCGGCGCGCGACGACATCGCGATCACCGCCTCCCGCAACGAGCCCGGCGAGTCCGCGATGATCGGTCTGCACGGTTCGATGACCCCGATCGAGCAGTTCGTGCCGCTGCTCGAAGTCCGCGGCTGAGCCGCTCGATCGACTCTACTGCGCCCGAATTCCCTTGATGTGAAAGGCCCTTGCTCCACCCATGGCTGAACTGGTGTTCTTCTCGGGCACGATGGACTGCGGCAAGTCGACGCTGGCGCTGCAGATGGACCACAACCACACCGCGCGCGGCCGGCAGGGCGTGATCCTCACCCGCAACGACCGGGCGGGCGCGGCGACGATCTCCAGCCGGCTGGGCCTGCGCGCCGACGCGGTCGAGGTGACGGACGACTTCGACTTCCACGCACACGTGGTGCACCGGCTGTCGGCCGGCGGCCGGGTGGACTACCTGATCTGCGACGAGGCCCAGTTCTTCGCCGCCGAGCAGGTCGACCAGCTGGCCCGGGTGGTGGACGAACTCGACATCGACGTCTACACCTTCGGGATCACCACCGACTTCCGCACCCGGCTGTTCCCGGGCTCGCAGCGGCTGATCGAGCTGGCCGACCGGGTGGAGGTGCTCCAGGTCGAGGCGCTCTGCTGGTGCGGTGCGCGGGCCACCCACAACGCCCGGACGGTCGGCGGGGTGATGGTCGTCGAGGGCGCCCAGGTGGTGATCGGCGACATCTCGGTGGACCGGGACGAGGTCGGCTACGAGGTGCTGTGCCGCCGCCACCACCGCCGCCGGCTGACCGCCGCGACGGCGCACGCCTCGGTGCTCTCCCCGGACGTGCTGCCCTTCGAGGAGCAGCAGGCCTGAGAGCCGGGGCCCTAGGGAAGCACCTCCAGGACGGAGAAGTGCCCGCCCTGCGGGTCGGCCAGCCGGGCGGCGCGGCCGCGGGCGGTGTCGTGCGGTTCGACCAGGACCCGGCCGCCGAGTCCGAGGGTGTGCCGGGCGGTCAGTTCGGCGTCGCGGACCACGAAGTGGGTGCGCCAGCGCGGCGGGTGGCCGCGCAGCTCGGCGCGGTGCCGGATGCCGGCGACCGGCCGGCCGTCCACCAGCAGCGCGGTCTCCTCCGGGCCGGAGCGGACCGGGCGGTCGAGGACGGTGGAGTAGAAGCCGGCGGCGCCCTCCGCGTCGGGGGTGAGCAGTTCGGCCCAGGCCGGGGCGCCCGGTTCGCGGCCGGCCTCCCGGCCGAGGTGCTCCTCGCCCTGCCAGAGGCCGAAGACCGCGCCGGAGACGTCGGCGGCGATGGCCATCCGCCCGGCGCGCTCGGCCTGGAGCGGCCCGACGGCGACGGTTCCGCCGCATTCGCGGACCAGTTGGGCGGTGCGGTCGGCGTCGTCCACGGCGAAGTAGGTGGTCCACTGCACCGGGAAGCCGGTGGCGGTGGAGACGCCGAGGCCGGCCACCGGTGCCCCGTCGAGCTCGGCCCGGACGTAGTCGCCGAGCTGGCCGGGCCCGGGCGTGTACGTCCAGCCGAGCAGGGCGCCGTAGAAGGCGCGGGCGCCGGGCAGGTCGTCGGTCAGCAGGCTGACCCAGCAGGGCGTGCCCTGGGCCAGTCGGAGTTCCACCGCGGGCAATGCGGGCCTCCTCGTGGGTGGTTGGCGCACGGAAATCCTCGCGCGCGAGGGTGATGCTTCCACCCTGGCGGGCGCCCAACCCTCGGGCCGCGCGGAAAGTCCGGCAAAGACCCCACAAAGAGCGACGGGTCGGGCGTGTCCCGCGGTTTCCCGCCGGATTCGCGTCGGATTCCGCCGGGTCCGGGGGCGGCGGGAATTCCGATCACCCGCCGTCGGGGCGGCGCTGCGCGACAATGGCCGCCATGACCACCACCTACAACGACGGTTCCCCGCTGATCTCCGCGGCCGGGCTGCGGGAGGCGCTGGCCTCCGCGCTGCCGCCGGTGCTGCTGGACGTGCGCTACCAGCTGGTCGGTGCCGCGCCGGGCGCCCCGACCGCGGCCGAGGAGTACCGGGCCGGCCACCTGCCCGGCGCCCACTTCGTGGAGCTGGACCGGGACCTGGCGGCCCCGCCCGGCGCCCCCGGCCGGGGCGGGCGCCACCCGCTGCCGGACCCGGAGGAGTTCGGCGCGGCGATGCGCCGCTTCGGGGTGAGCGCGGGGCGCCCGGTCGTGGTGTACGACGGCGCGGCCTCGATGGCGGCGGCCCGGGCCTGGTGGCTGCTGCGCTGGGCCGGGCACCGGGACGTCCGGGTGCTGGACGGCGGCTTCGCGGCCTGGCAGGCGGCCGGGCTGCCGGTGACGGCCGAGCTGCCGGAGCCCGGCGAGGGCGACTTCAAGCCGGTGCCGGGGCAGCTGCCGACGGTGGACGGGGACGGCGCCGCGGCCTGGGCCCGCCGCGGCCTGCTGCTGGACGCCCGGTCCGGGGAGCGCTACCGGGGCGAGACCGAGCCGGTGGACCCGCGGGCCGGGCACATCCCGGGCGCGGTCTCGGCGCCGACGGCCGACAACGTGGGCCCGGACGGCCGGTTCCGGCCGGCCGCCGAGCTGGCCGCCCGGTTCCGTGGGCTGGGCGCGGGGGAGCGGGAGACGGCGGTGTACTGCGGTTCGGGCGTGACGGCGGCGCACCAGGTCCTGGCGCTGGAGGTGGCGGGCCTGCCGGCCGCGCTGTACCCGGGCTCGTGGAGCGAGTGGTCGAGCGACGGGGCGCGCCCGGTGGCGGTCACCGACCAGCCGGGCTGATTCCCCGGGCATGCCGAAGGGGCGGGAGGCCCGGCCTCCCGCCCCTTCGACGTCGCTACTCCTGCTTCTTGCGCCGGCTGCCGAAGACGATCTCGTCCCAGCTGGGCACGGTGGCCCGGCGCCCGGGCCGGACGCCGTCCGCCTCGGCCTGCCGGTCGGTGGTGCCGACCAGGCGCTCGCGGTGCGGGGCGACGGCGCGCGGCATCAGGATGTCGGCGTAGGCCGAGCCCGCGCCGACCGCCGGGGCGGCGGCCGCAGCGGCCGACTCCTCGGTCTCCTCGGCGACCTCGGCGGGCACCGGCTCGATCGGGGCGGGGGCGCCGACGGCGAGGTCGCCGCGGAAGGCGGGGACCACGTCGAGCAGGCTGGTCAGCGAGTCCCGGGCGTCGGCGGTGGCCTCCCGCGACTCGCGGACCTCGCGGGACGACATGATGCGGTCGGCCGAGGGCCGGTCGATCATCGGGCGGGGCGGCCGGTCCTGGGGGAGCCGGGCGATCCGCGGGATGAACGGGAAGACCGACTCCTCCTCGCGCTCGACGTTCTCGCCGATCAGCGCGCGGGCCTCGTCGTCGTTGGGCTGGACCAGGCGCCGGGGCGGGTCGTACGTCCAGGAGGCACTGCGGCCCTCGCCGTCGGCCCGGTAGGAGAGGATGACCTCCCAGGTGCCGTCGTCGCGCCGCCAGGAGTCCCAGCGCTCGGTCTCCTTCTCGGCGCCGCGCAGCGCGAGCCGCTCGGCGACGGCCTCGCCGAGCTGCGGGCCGGGGGACTCGCCGTTGCGGCGGATGGCGGTCTTGCGGGCGCGCTCGGCCATGAAGGCGCGCTCGGCGAGCACCGGGCCCTCGAAGCGGCGGACGCGGTCGACGGAGATCCCGGCGGCCTGGGCGACCTCCTCCGCGGAGGCACCGGCTCGTATCCGCGCCTGGATGTCCCGGGGGCGGAGGTGGCTCTCGACCTCGATCTCGATCTGGCCGAGGCGCGGCCGGTCGCCACGGATGGCGGCGCGCAGCCGTTCGTCGATGGGAAGGGTGTACTCCGTGCTGTCGGCAGCCTTGAGCACCAGCCGTGTGCCGTCGTTGCTGACGGCCACAACCCGCAGTTCGGGCACGGTTACCTCCCGGGTGGTGCCTGCCGACGTCACCTGCGTCGCTGCTCCCGTACTGAGTGTGGCCTGCCCACTCGCGACTGGCCACAACCTTGCTGAGTTCCCCGGCGTGTCGGGCTTACGCCCGCGCACGCCGCTGTGGCACGGTTGCCTTTTTGCCACGCCATCGGTTGACGTCGCGCCTGGGTGTCCCGGCCGTCCTCGCACGCGCAGTGAACGCGACGATCCGGGACGGGCGTCGCCGTGCGTGCCCGGTCCGTGTCTCCTTGTCAAGCTGCCGGTGGGGGCGCAGTCGACAAGTCGACCCAAGGCTCGGGCTTTACGAACAGTACTCCATTCGTGGCATCCACAGGGGCGGCTCGCCGCTCAAGTCTCCCGCGATTCACGGGAATCTCAAGAGCGTGCTCCCCCGATGGCGGACCACCGCCGGACGGACGGTGATCATCTTCACACAATCCGGGCGCCGAGAACCGCATTTTCGTCCCTTGTGTCCTTCTTTGGGCAAGATGGAGAGCCTTGTACGAAGAACAGCCGTAGGGACCGAGGGATGTTGATGCCGGAGCGGAGCCCCGCCGAGGAGGGCGGCAAGGCCAAGGAGGAGCGCAGGCGCATCGATCTGAGTGTGGCTCAGGTCGCGGCGAGTGCGCTGGCCACGGTGGTGGGTGCGCTGCTGGCCTCCGAACTGGGGGTGTACGGCACGATCCTGGGCGCCGCCGTGGTGAGCATCGGGGCCACCACCGGCGGCGCGGTGTTCCAGCACATCTTCAAGCGGACCGGCGAGCAGCTGCGCGAGGCGGTGGACCGGGGGCCGAACCAGGCCGCCAACACCCTGCGCCAGGTGCCGGTCGAGTCCGAGCTGCCGGAGACGCGGGTGCAGCCGCCGGTGATCACCTCGGAGTGGAACGAGCCGCAGGTGGTCCGGGCGCGTCGCCGGTGGGGCTGGAAGACGTACGCGGCGGTGTCCGGGCTGGTCTTCGTGCTGGCGATGACGCCGATCGTGGTGTTCGAACTGGCCACCGGGCAGCCGGTGTCGGCGACGGTCAAGGGCGAGTCCGGCAACGGCACGTCCTTCGGCGGCTCGGTGGCGCCCAAGTCCTCCCGGCAACAGGACGCCCCGCCGGAGCGGCCGTCCCCGGGCGGGAACGGGAAGCAGGGGCAGGACAACGCGCCCTCCGGCGGCGCCTCCGCCCCGTCGACCACCCGGCCGAGCCGGGAGCCGGTCGACACGCCGAGCACCGGCGCGGGAACGGGCTCACCCTCGGCGGGCCCGAGCGCGACCCCGTCGGCCGGCGCCTCCCCGTCGGCGGGCGGCGGGAAGCCCACCGGCGGAGCGACCCCGCAGCCGACGGCGCCGAACAGCGCCCCGGCGAACGAACCGGCGAAGGCGCCGGTGGCCCCGCCGCCGGCCGACGGCAACAACGCGGCGACGCCCTAGTCGCCCAGCACCCGGCGCAGGTAGTCGTTGCCGAACAGCCGCCGCGGGTCGACCTCGTCGCGCAGTGCGGTGAAGTCGCCGAAGTGCGGGTAGACGTCGGCCAGGTAGGCGGCGTCGCGGGTGTGCAGCTTGCCCCAGTGGGGCCGTCCCTGATGGGCGGTCATCAGCTGTTCCACGCCGGTGAAGTAGCCCTGGTCGGCGGTGCCCCGGTAGAGGTGGACGGCGATGTAGGCGCTGTCCCGGCCGGAGGCGGTGGAGAGCCAGAGGTCGTCGGCGGGGGCGAAGCGCACCTCGACGGGGAAGCCGACCTTCCAGTCGGAGCGCTCGACCAGGGACTTCAGCTCGCGCAGCACCTCGCCGACGGCCGCGCGCGGCACCGCGTACTCCATCTCCACGAAGCGGACCTTGCGCGGGCTGGTGAACACCTTGTACGCGGTGTCGGTGAAGCTGCGCTCGGACCAGGCCCGGCTGGCCAGCGAGGCGATCGAGGGGATCGAGCCGGGGAAGCGCCGGCCGACCCGGCAGGCCCCCTCCCAGACGGTGTTGGAGAGGAAGTCGTCCTCCAGCCACTCCTTGAACCGGGGCAGCGGGGCGGCCGGGCCCTGGCTGCGGTTGTTGCGCTTGGTGGAGCAGCGGTCGGTGTGCGGGAACCAGTAGAACTCGAAGTGCTCGTTGACGGCGGTGAGGTCGTCCAGGCGCTCCAGCACCTCGTCGAAGCCCATCGGCTGCTCGTGCGCGGTGAGCAGGAAGGCCGGTTCGACGCCGAAGGTGAGCGCGGTGATCACGCCGAGGGCGCCGAGGCCGAGCCGGGCGCCCTGGAAGAGCCGGGGGTTCTCGGTGGGGGAGCAGTGCCGGACGGTGCCGTCGGCGAGGACGATCTCCAGCGCGCGGATCTGGGCGGCCAGCGAGCCGGAGTCGCGGCCGGTGCCGTGGGTGCCGGTGCTGGTGGCGCCGGCCACGGTCTGGACCTCGATGTCGCCCATGTTGGTCAGCGAGAGGCCCTCGGTGGCGAGGACGCGGTTGAGCCGGTGCAGCGGGAGGCCGGACTCGACGGTGATGGTGCCGGCCTCGCGGTCGATCTCGCG
The DNA here is from genome assembly GCF_053597855.1 of Kitasatospora sp. NPDC001225. Taxonomy (NCBI): domain Bacteria; kingdom Bacillati; phylum Actinomycetota; class Actinomycetes; order Kitasatosporales; family Streptomycetaceae; genus Kitasatospora; species Kitasatospora sp. NPDC001225. The sequence goes on along the minus strand of NZ_JBSFJC010000070.1, from coordinate 27,621 downwards.
GACGGCGGTGAGCGCGTGCGGGCGGATCTGGACGCCGTCGTCGGCGGAGGCGATCGAGGTGAAGGAGTGGCCGGATCCGACGGCCTTGACGGTGCGGCCCTGTTCGGCGGCCCGCCGGATCTCCCTGGCCAGTTCCTCCACGGTGCCGGGGGTGGCGGCCCGGGCGGGCCGGGCGCTCTGGTTGCCGGCCCAGTTGGTCCACCGGGTGGGGGTCGCGGTACTGGCCTGGGGCATTGCGCTGCCTCCTGCTCCGTGGCCGAACGGGTTCGGCGCGGTCCGGGGCGGCGCAGCCGCCCTACCCATGGGTAGCCCCGTGGGTAGGGCGAGGCTAGTCAGTTCACCGTTCGGCGTCTACGGTCCGTCCGGCCCCTTCGGCGGCCGTCCCGGCGCCGGCTTCGGCGGTCAGGCCGGCGCGCAGCCGGCCGAGGCCGGCGAGGGCGGCGACCACTCCGAGCAGGCCGGCGGCCAGCGGCACCCAGTAGCCCGCGGCGGCGCCGGAGGCGTCGATCACCCAGCCGCCGGCCGAGGAGCCGGCCGCGACGCCGAGGGCCAGGCCGGTGGTGGTCCAGGTCATGCCCTCGGTCAGCTGGGCGGCCGGGACGAGCCGCTCGACCAGGGCCATCGCGGTGATCAGGGTGGGGGAGATGGCGATGCCAGCGACCAGCAGCGCGGCTCCGACCACGACCAGCCCGCCGATGCCGTGCACCGCGTGGGCGACCAGCAGCAGCGGCACCATGCTGACGGCCATGAACAGGACGCCGACGACGAAGCGGACCGCCATCGAGCCGGTGAGCTTGAGGGTGCCGAAGACGACCCCGGCCAGGCAGGACCCGAGCGCCCACAGGGCGAGGATCACGCTGGAGATCGACTTGTGGCCCTGGGCCTCGGCGTAGGCGACGGTGACCACCTCGACCGAGCCGAAGATCGCGCCGGTGGCGACGAAGGTCAGGATCAGCGTCTGGAGGCCGCGGTTGAGGATGACCGAGCCGCCCTCCTGCCGGGCGGCCGGATGGACCGGCGGCTCGGTGGAGCGCTGCCCGGCGAACAGCAGGACGCCGACGGCGAGGAAGATCCCGGCGAGCAGTACGCCGGCCTCGGGGAAGACGGAGGTGGCCAGGCCGATGGAGAGGATCGGGCCGACGATGAAGCAGACCTCGTCGACCACGGCCTCGAAGGAGTAGGCGGTGTGCAGCTTGCCGGTGTCCTCGCGGTAGAGGTGGGCCCAGCGGGCGCGGACCATCGCGCCGGTGCTCGGCATCACGCCCATGCCGGCGGCGAAGACGAACAGCGTCCAGTCCGGGGCCTCCAGCCGGGCGCAGAGCAGCAGGCCGGTGACGGCGACGATGGTGAGCGCCATGGCGGGGACGATGATCCTGCGCTGGCCGTGCCGGTCCACCAGCCGGGAGACCTGCGGGCCGAGGATCGCGGCGGAGACCGCGAGGCAGGCCGAGACCAGGCCGGCGACCCCGTAGGAGCCCCGGAGCTGGGACAGCATGGTCACGATGCCGATCCCGGTCATGGAGATCGGCAGTCGGGAGACGAAGCCGGTGGTGGAGAAGGCCAGAGTGCCGGGGGAGGCGAATATCTGGCGGTAGCTGGACAGCACGGGAGCTCCGGGCGGGGGAGTAAGGAACAAGGCTGGCAAACACAGCTTACGTACGTTGGCAAACGGTATTTTCCGGGCGCTCGCGCGGCCCCGGCGACGGTGCCCGGTCCCTCAGTGGCAGGATCGGTTCCATGTCCGACGCGCGCAAACCCTCCCCGTCCGGCGCCGCCCCGGCAGCGCCGCAGCCGTATGACGCCCTGCTGCTGCTGTCCTTCGGCGGGCCCGAGGGCCCCGAGGACGTCGTCCCGTTCCTGGAGAACGTCACCCGCGGCCGCGGCATCCCCAAGGAGCGGCTGAAGGAGGTGGGCAAGCACTACTTCATGTTCGGCGGGGTCAGCCCGATCAACGGGCAGAACCGCGAGCTGCTCGCCGCGCTGCGCGAGGACTTCGCCGAGCACGGGCTGGACCTCCCGGTCTACTGGGGCAACCGGAACTGGGCGCCCTACCTGGTCGACACCCTGCGGGAGCTGGCCGCCGACGGGCACCGCCGGATCGCCGTGCTCGCCACCAGCGCGTACGCCGGCTACTCGGGCTGCCGCCAGTACCGGGAGAACCTGGCCGACGCGCTGGCCGCGCTCGCCGAGGAGGGCGGGCCCGCCCTGCGGGTCGACAAGCTGCGGCACTTCTACAACCACCCGGGCTTCGTCGAGCCGATGGTCGACGCCGCCCTGGCCGCCCTGGAGGAGCTGCCCGAGGCCGTCCGCGCCGGCGCCCGGCTGGCGTTCACCACCCACTCCATCCCGCACTCCATGGCCGAGTCCTCCGGCGCCCCGGACGACCCGGCCCGCGGCGAGCCCGGCGGCGCCTACGTCGCCCAGCACCTGGACGTGGCCCGGCTGATCGCCGCCGCGCTGGCCGAGCGCACCGGTGTGGCCGACCGGCTGTGGGAGCTGGTCTACCAGAGCCGCAGCGGGGCCCCGCACATCCCGTGGCTGGAACCCGACATCTGCGACCACCTGGAGGCCCAGCACGCCGACGGCGCGCCCGCCGTGGTGATGGTCCCGATCGGCTTCGTCTCCGACCACATGGAGGTCAAGTACGACCTCGACACCGAGGCCGTCGCCAAGGCCGCGGAGATCGGCCTGCCGGTCTCCCGCGCCGCCACCGTCGGCGCCGACCCCCGGTTCACCGCCGCCGTGCGCGAGCTCGTCCTGGAGCGCGCCGCCACCGAGCGCGGCGAGCCGGTGACCCGCTGCGCCCTGGGCACCCTCGGCCCCAGCCACGACGTGTGCGCGGTGGCCTGCTGCCCCAACCCGCGGGCCCCGCGTCCGGCCGTCGCCGAGCGCTGACCGCCCGTCCCGCCCGCTCCACCCGTCCCGCCAGTCCTGCCCGTCCCGCTCGTCCCGCTCGTCCCGTCGCCCCGGAGGAGAACCCCCGTGCCCACCCCCGCCCTGCCCGACGACGGCCTCCTCGACGACCTGCTGGAGGTCGCCCTGGACGCGGCCCGGCAGGCCGGCGCCCTGCTGCGCGACGGCCGCCCGGCCGACCTCGGCGTGGCCGGCACCAAGAGCAGTCCGGTCGACGTGGTCACCGAGATGGACCTCGCCTCCGAGAAGCTCGTCCTGGAGCTGATCACCGACCGCCGCCCCGAGGACGGCTACCTGGGCGAGGAGGGCGCCGAGCGGCCGGGCACCAGCGGGGTCCGCTGGGTCGTGGACCCGCTCGACGGAACGGTCAACTACCTTTACGGGCTGCCCTCCTGGGCGGTCAGCGTGGCCGCCGAGGTGGACGGCCGGGCGGTCGTCGGCGTGGTGTACGCGCCGGCCCGCGGCGAGCTGTTCCACGCCGTCCTGGGCCGCGGCGCCCGCCTCGACGGCCGCCCGCTCTCGGCCCGCCCGGCCCCGCCCTGGGGCCAGGCGCTGATCGCCACCGGCTTCAACTACGTCCAGCCGGTGCGGGTCCGGCAGGCCGAGGTGCTGCTGGCGCTGATGCCGGAGGTGCGGGACATCCGCCGGGGCGGGGCGGCCGCGGTGGACCTGTGCGACGTCGCCGCCGGGCGGCTGGACGGCTACTACGAGCGCGGCCTGGCCCCCTGGGACCGGGCGGCCGGCTGCCTGATCGCCGCCGAGGCCGGCGCCCTGGTCGGCGGCCGGCCCGGGCACGGGCCGGACGGCGAGCTGACCGTGGCCGCCGCTCCGGGCGTGTACCAGCCGCTCCAGGAGCGGCTGGCCGCGCTGCGCGCCTGGGCGGACTGACCGGTTCCGCCGTCCCGCCGCCGGAACCCCGGCGGCGGGACGGCCCGGACGTGCGACGGGCCCGGGTGCGAAGGCCCCGGACATGCGAAGAGCCCTGACATACGGGGGATGCCAGGGCCTGGGTTTCGCACGGCCCCCGTAGGGCCGCTGGTGCCGGAGGTCCGGCGACGGGTCGGTGTGCCGGACGGGTCAGGCAGCGGTGCGGTGGCGCTCCAGCACCGTGTCCACGCCGTGCTCGGCGGCGAGTCGGCGGAGGTCGTCCAGCTCGGACTGCTCCACCTCGGCGAGGAACTCGTCCCCGGCCTCGATCGCGCGGTGCAGGTCCTGCTCGGCGTTGGCTATGCGCTGCAGGATTCCGGCCTTGAAGGCGTCCATACGGGCCCCCTTACTGTGTCGGACGTGCACGGTCGTGCGCTCTCCGCCCCGGGGAAGGTCCAGCCGGTGAAAGCACCCAGGCCGGAAGGTGGTGGCAGTCCGGACGGGTGCGGAGACGGCCCTTCGGCCGCTCCCGGTGATGTCCCAGCCCCAGGGCCGGCGCGGATGAACGCACGGCGGGTGGGTGCGATCGGCCGTCAGCCAGATCGCGGGTGTGCAGCTGTCCTCCCCGCCCCCAGGGCGGGGAAACCTTTCGGCGCGAGAAAGTTGCCCGTGTCACAGTCCAAGCGGAGTGGTGCGGATGCGAACAGTGACCGCCGCGGACCCGGGTTCCGTGCCCGAGGGGCAGCTTATCGCTGCTTTACCGCCCGACCAGGCAGGATGGAGGCACCGTCGGAGCCGTGCGTCCGCTTCCGGGGCCGGCCTGGAGAAGGGACAACGACCGTGCGGGTTCTCGTCGTCGAGGACGAGCAGCTGCTTGCAGAGGCCGTCGCGACCGGTCTGCGCCGCGAGGCGATGGCCGTCGACGTTGTGTACGACGGGGAGGCCGCGCTCCAGCGCATCGCGGTCAACGACTACGACGTCGTCGTCCTGGACCGCGATCTTCCGCTGGTCCACGGGGACGACGTCTGCCGCAAGGTGGTCGAGCAGGGCCTGGCCACCCGGGTGATCATGCTGACCGCCTCCGGCGACATCAGCGACCGGGTCGAGGGCCTGGAGATCGGCGCGGACGACTACCTTCCGAAGCCGTTCGCCTTCAGCGAACTCGTCGCCCGGGTAAGGGCGCTGGGCCGCCGCGCGACCATCCCGCTGCCCCCGGTACTGGAGCGGGCCGGCATCTCGGTCGACCCCGGCCGGCGCGAGGTGATCCGCGACGGGCGCACCGTCCAGCTCGCCCCCAAGGAGTTCGCCGTCCTGGAGGTGCTGATGCGGGCCGGCGGTGCCGTCGTCTCCGCCGAGCAGCTCCTGGAGAAGGCCTGGGACGAGCACACCGACCCGTTCACCAACGTCGTGCGCGTCACCGTGATGACGCTGCGCCGCAAGCTCGGGGACCCGCCGGTGATCGTCACCGTGCCGGGCTCCGGTTACCGGATCTGACGACCGGAGTCCGCCCACCCCGAGACTCCCCGCCGTAAGCGCCCGCCCCGGCGGACGCCCCGAGAGGACCATCATGACCACCCCGCCCCCGGCCGGCGGGGCCTCCGGCGCGCCCGCCGGCGGCCCGCGTGCCGTCCCGCCGAAGCCCCTGACCCCGCCGCGCGTCCACCGCCCCGGGTCCTACGTCCCCGGCGACGGCATGCTCGCCTGGTTCCCCTTCCGCCCCACCATCCGGATGCGCCTCACCCTGCTCTACGGCGGGATGTTCCTGATGGCCGGCGTGGTGCTGCTGCTGCTGATGTACGTGTTCTTCCAGGACGCCGTCTCGTACCTGGCACCGCGCAACCTGGTCTTCGACGGCAGCATCCAGGTCACCGGCCCGGACGGCGTCCACTCCACGATGAACAGCACGAGCTACAACCAGTTGCAGGCCGCCGACTTCCTGGCGCGCTCCGACTCCGCGCTCAACACCCTGCTGCGCAAGTCGCTGACCATGCTGCTCTGCCTCGCCGTGATCGCCTTCGCGGCGGGCTACGCGATGGCCGGCCGGGTCCTGCGCCCGCTCGGCCGGATCACCCGCACCGCCCGCGACGTGGCCTCCTCCGACCTGCACCGCCGGATCGAGCTGGACGGCCCGGACGACGAGCTCAAGGAGCTCGCCGACACCTTCGACGGCATGCTGGACCGGCTGGACCGCTCCTTCGACTCCCAGCGCCGCTTCGTCGCCAACGCCTCGCACGAGCTGCGCACCCCGCTGGCGATCAACCGCACCCTGCTGGAGGTCCAGCTCTCCGACCCGGCGACCTCCTCCGACCTCCAGCAGCTGGGGAGGACCCTGCTGGCCACCAACGAGCGCAGCGAGCAGCTCGTCGAGGGCCTGCTGCTGCTCGCCCGCAGCGAGAACGAGCTGACCGACCGGCGCCCGGTGGAGCTGTCCGAGGTGGCCACCCGGGCGCTGGAGCAGACCCGGGGCGAGGCCGACAAGCGCGAGGTCGAGCTGCGTTCGAAGCTCGATCCGGCGATGGCCGCCGGCAACGGCGTGCTGCTGGAGCGGCTCGCGCTCAACCTGCTGCAGAACGCCGTCCGGTACAACACCCCGGGCGGCTGGGTCGAGCTGGCCACCACCGCGGTGCCCGGCGGCGGCGAGCTGGTGGTCTCCAACACCGGCCCGGTGGTGCCCGGGTACGAGCTGGAGCACATCTTCGAGCCGTTCCGCCGGGTCAAGGGCGCCGACCGCACCCGCAGCGACAAGGGGGTCGGGCTCGGCCTGTCCATCGTCCGCTCGGTGGTGCGCGCCCACGGCGGCACCATCGAGGCCACGCCGCGCGCCGGCGGCGGCCTCACCATGAGGGTCCGCATCCCCTCGCCGTAAGGGTCGAACGCCCCTTCCGCGGGCGACCGTTTCCAGCCGCCCCCGCCAGGCCCGTCAAGACGACATAAGGCCTGGCGGGGGCGGCTTGTCTTTTCCGGCCCGAGTCGTCCCCTGCTGTCCTTCGTCAGGTCGGCCGCGTGGCGTGCCCGGCCTTTGTCTCTTCTTGGCCGGGGATTTCGGACAGGGGATCAGTTCTTGGGGAGGGTGTTCACGAACGTGGTGTTGGCGGCGTAGAAGCCGCCGACGGCCTTCTCGACCTCGGCGAGGGGGACCTTCTTGTCGGCCTGGTAGTAGAGCCAGTTGATGTTCATGTCCCAGGTCCGGGTGCCGGACGGCGTCGTGGGGAGGTCGATCAACCAGGAGCTGAACCGGATGCTCAGGGGCTCGCGCGGGTAGGACTTGCTGCCGCTGCTGTAGAGGGTCTTGCCGTCGACGGAGTAGGTGACCTTCCCGGCGTCGGCGGTGAGCATCAGGGTGTGCCAGCCGGCGACGCTCTTGTTCGTGGCGAGGGTGTCCCGGTCGTTCTGGGCGGCGCTGCGCCAGCTCGTGGTGTCGAGCCGGGGGCCGGGGGCGCCCCAGCCGCCGTTGGGCATGTACTCGAAGTCCAACTCGCTGTACTTCTTCGAGTTGTGGTCGGGCGAGATCGCGTAGACGGTCTGGATGATGTGGTCGCCGTCGCGGCCGTCGGTGGGCTTGTCGCTGAAGAAGACCCGGGCGGCGATGGTGCCGTTGAGGGACTCGCCCGCGGTGCGTCCGACCTCGACCTGCTTGGTGCCCTTGGGGGTGCCGTCGGTGGTGACGCGCAGCCGCATGGCCTGGCCGCTCTGGGCGTCGGCCACGGTGGGGAAGGAGAGGCCTTCCTTGGACCAGGTGTCGCGGATGCCGGGGCCGCCGCCGTCGGTGCGGACGGTCCAGCCGTGTGAGGCCAGGGCCGGGTCCTCGGCACCGGTGTAGTGGAAGGCGTCGAACAGGACGCCGGGTGGGCCGGGCGGGGCGGTGGGCGTGGGGACGGGAGTCGCGGCAGGGGCCTGCTGCTTCTCCGCTCCGTGGGCGGCCGCCGGTCCGGACGGCTTGCCGTCGGACGCGCAGGCGCCCACGCCGACGGCGAGCATGACCAGAGGGAGGGCGGTCCCGAGTGCGGCCCGCGTGCGGGTGTGCGGGGTGGGACGGGTCACGACTGCTCCTCCGAGGGGGATGCACAGGGGGATGCGGAAGGCGTCAGTACGTACACGCTTCGCATCGGATCGATCAATTCGGGCTCATCTTATCCATGCCTTTGACTCCTCTTTTAAGGTGCTTGAACGAGGTTAGATCGGCATTAACGCCTCCCAGTGGCAGGTGGGGGAAGGAATGGATATGTGGTGTCGGCCACGTTCGCGGACGTTAACACCGGGGGTGATCTGTCCGATTTGACGTCCTTTAGCTGGGCGTCTGAGCAGCCGGTATCACGGTGGGGGAGCATATGGTCGCGCTGCGTTTCCCTCGCTGGAGCGTGTCGCGCCAGGCCGTTGAACCATCTACATTTTGGGGCGATATCCTCTCCCGGACCATCACAGGATGCACACAGAGTGAACGGCGTTGACTACCGCGCCGTCAAAACGGGGGAGTTCGTACCGTGTCAGGTACCGCCGCGCCCAGCGCGCCCATCGAGGAGGCGCGGTCCTCGCGCAGCCGGCACCGTCGGGGTCGGGTGGCCCCCGCGGCCGGCACCGCCCTCTACGACACGGTGATCCTCGTTCCCGCCCGGAACGAGGAGGTCGGCGTCCTGACGTCGCTGGACTCCCTGGCCAAGCAGAGCCGGCGCCCCGACCTCATCATCGTGGTCGTCAACAACTCCACCGACCGCACACGGGAGTTCGCCCAGCGGTTCGCGGACGACGCGGGCACCCCGCCGACCGTGGTGCTCAATCTGGACAACAACCCGCACAAGAAGGCGGGCGCCCTCAACCACGGACTGGAGTGGCTGCGGGAGGCGGTCGGCGGACGCCTGACCGGCGCGGTGCGCCACGTCCTGGTGATGGACGCCGACACCGAACTGCACCACCGGTTCATCGAGCGGGCCCGCAACGTCATCTCCTCCGACCCCGAGCTCGGCGGCGTCAGCGCCTCCTGCCTCGGCCGCACCGGCCTGTGGCGCAACCCCTGGCAGCGCTACCTGCTCGGCATGCAGATCATCGAGTACGGCCGGGCGGCCAGTGCCCGCTACCGCGCCGACGTGCACACCATGTCCGGGGCCGGCAGCTTCTACCGGGCCGAGGCGTTGCAGACCCTCATCGACTGGCGCGGCGAGGTCTTCTGGGAGGACCACCGCAACCTCGTCGAGGACTACGAGACCACGCTGGCGCTCAAGGAGTCCGGCTGGAAGGTCACCGCCAACGAGCTGTGCATCGCCTACACCGACCTGATGCCCACCCTGCGCGAGCTCATCCAGCAGCGCGAACGCTGGTCCCGAGGCACGGTCGACACCCTGCGCGCCCGCGGCTGGACGAAGTTCACCTGGCACTCGATCAGCACCCTGATCATGGGGCTCATCGCCTCCGCCTACATCCTCGGCTGGGGCACCAAGCAGGTGGCCGCGATGGCGCGGTTCGGCGTCAGCCACGCGCCGCTGTTCTGGGCGATGATCGGCTTCTGGGTCCTCTACCCGGCGCTCCGGGTCCGCAAGCTCGGCCCCAAGGCCATGATCGTCGAAGCCCTGCTGATCCCGGAACTCGTCTTCACGGTGGTCCGCACCTACTGGCTCGTCTCCTCCGTCATCAAGTCGTACATGACACGCGTCTCCGCGTGGAAGTAGCCCGAAAGAACACCATGAACGTCTTCAAAGGCCTGGGCGTCTGCATCCTCCTGGCGGCCGTCACCGTCGCCATGACCCAGGTGCCCAACGCCGACCTCGTCCTGCTGGTCGTCAGCGTCACCATCATCAGCATCTCCATCGTCACCTTCGGGGCGTCCGTCCGCCGCAGCCGCCGGGACCGCCGCCTCGCTGGCGGCGGCCGCCGCCGGGCCTGAGGGGACCTGACCGGTCGGACAGCCCCGCCGAGCGCGTTCGACGCCGAACGGCCACGGCCCGCGCTGCGGGGCCGTGGCCGGAGGGGCTATCGGGCGGTCGTGGCGGACGGGGTCTTCTTCCGGGCGCGGTAGGCGGCGGCCTTGATCTTGTTGCCGCAGGAGTCCATGCCGCACCACTGGCGGCGCATGCCCCGGGAGCGGTCGATGTAGACCCGGGTGCACTCCGGGTTGCCGCATTCCTTCAGCAGGGGAACGTCCGGGCCGCTGAGGAGTTCGACCGCCTGGCGCGCGACGGTTGCCAGCGCCTGCTCGGGGGTCGCCTCGTTGTGCCGTCCGGTCAGGGTGAGCTGCGGTGTCACGGGCGGTTTGCGCGCGGCGCCGTTGAGTACGGCGAGTGCCTCGCGGTCGAAGGCCTCGCCGAGCCGGCGGTTGGTGATCAGCCGGTAGACGGCCTCGCGGACGGTGGTCGCCTCGCGGACGTCCTGCTCGTCACCGGGCGTGATCGTGTCCACCAGGCCGCAGTCCAGGTACCAGGCGTTCAGGCGCTCCGGCGTCACGAACATCTCGAACCGGACCGTGCGCCGTGCACGGAGCGTAGCGGCGAAGTCCAGGGCGGGGTGCCCGCAGACGAAGACATGGTCAAGGTTCACATCACCATGCTGGCAGGTGACTGTGCCGGGGGGCAATGACGGGTGGCGCCCGCCGGGTCGAGCCGCAGCTCGCGGCCCTGCCAGCGTCGGCGCAGCCAGCGGTCGTGGCTCGCGAGGACGATCGCGCCGGGACCGGCGCCGAAGGCCTCCTCCAGTTCGTCGCAGAGGCGCGGGGAGAGGTGGTTGGTGGGTTCGTCGAGCAGCAGCAGCCGGGGCGGTTCGGCCACCAGGAGCGCCAGTGCGAGCCGTCGGCGCTGTCCGACGGACAGCCGGCCGACGGGCTTGTCCAGGTCCGCCGCGTGCAGCAGGTCGAGTGATCCCAGCGGCACCCGCTCGGCGCGCGCCGCGCCCAGCGCCTGCTCGTAGGTGTCGCGGACGGTGCGGTCGGGCCGGTCGAACTCGGTGTCCTGGGTGAGCAGTCCGACCGTCAGTCCGGGGTGCCGGTGCACCGTGCCCTCGGCCGTGAGGTGGCCGGCGAGTACGGCGAGCAGTGTCGACTTGCCCGTCCCGTTGCCGCCCGTGACCAGCAGCCGGTCGTCCGGGGCGACGTCCAGGCTTTCGAGCGCGAGTCGGCCGGGCACCCGGAGGCCCCGGAGCGACACCAGGGGCCGGAGGCCCTCGCCGGTGTCGGACGGCGTGTGGGCGTCCGCCGCCAGGGATTCGACGGCGAACCGCAGCGGGCGCGGCGGTTCGGGGACCTGCGCGCGCTCCAGCTCCTCCAGTCGGCGGGCGGCGTTGCGCACCCGTCGGGAGACCTGGTTCTGCACCCGGCCCGCCCGGTGGCCGTAGCCCATCTTCTCGTTGTCGCGCGGCCCCCGGTCCGGTGCGACCAGGTGCGCGGTCACGCCGGCCGCATGGCGCAGCTGCGCCAACTCCTGCTGCTCCTCGGCGAATCGCCGCTCCCAACGGTCCCGCTCGGCGCGCCGCTCGCCCAGGTAGGCGCTGTAGTTGCCGCCGTAGCGGACCGGTCCGTCCACCGCCGGGTCGAGGTCGATCAGGTGGGTGCAGACGGCGTCGAGGAACGCCCGGTCGTGGGCGGCGACGACCACGGTGCCGGGCAGTGCGCGGACCTGCTCCTCCAGGAAGGCGGCGGCGCCGTCGTCGAGGTGGTTGGTCGGCTCGTCCAGCAGCAGCGCGGACGGCCGTCGGACCAGCAGCGCCGCGAGGGCCAGCCGGCCGCGCTGCCCGCCGGACAGCGAGCCGAGCGTGCGGTCGTGCCCGAGCGGGCCGAGGGCCGGTGCGCCGAGGCCCAGCCCGTCGAGGACCAGGGCGGCACGGCGGTCGGCGTCCCAGGACTCCCGGTACCGGGCCTGTTCCAGCCGCCTGCCGTAGGCGTCCAGGAGTTCCGGGTGCCCGGGGTCGGACTCCGGGAGCCGGGCGATCTCCGCGCCGAGCCGGTCCAGTTCCACCAGGTCCTCGCGGGCCTCGCGCAGCGCGTCGTCCAGGACGGCGGCGACGGTCGCGGCGGGGTCGAAGGGCATCTCCTGGTGCAGGAAGCCGAGGTCATCGGGGCGGGAGACGCTTCCCGCGTCGGGTTCGTCCACGCCGGCGAGCACCCGCAGCAGGGTGGACTTGCCGGCGCCGTTCTCCCCGATCAGGCCGATCCGGTGGCCGGGGGCGGCGGTCAGGCCGACGCCGTCGAGGACGCGACGACCGCCGAGGACGCGGACGAGGTCATGGGCGAGCAGGGCGTTCTGGGACAGGGGGAACACGGGAAACCTTCCGACGTGAGGGGGTGGGCCCGCCCGGGCACCGAGCCTCGGGCGGGCCGCGTCACACGGCGGCGGATCACACCGCGGGCGCCCCCGTCTCCCGCAGCGTGCCGTCGGCCAGCCGGAGCCAGCGGTTCACCCCGATCTCGGCGAGGAAGCGCTCGTCGTGACTGACCACCAGGAAGGCGCCCTGGTACGAGTTCAGCGCGCTCTCCAACTGCCCGGCGCTGACCAGGTCGAGGTTGTTGGTCGGCTCGTCGAGCAGCAGCAACTGCGGGGCCGGCTCCGCGCACAGCACGCAGGCCAGGGTGGCGCGCAGCCGCTCGCCGCCGGAGAGCACCCCGACCGGCAGATGGGCGCGGGCGCCGCGGAACAGGAAGCGGGCGAGCAGGTTCATCCGCTCCGTCTCGGGCCGCTCGGGGGCGAACGCGGCGAAGTTCTCCGCCACGGTGCGGTCGAGGTCCAGCAGGTCCAGGCGCTGCGAGAGGTAGGCGATCCGCCCGTCGTTGCGCTTGATCTCCCCGCTGTCCGGGGTGAGTTCGCCGGTGACCAGGCGCAGCAGGGTGCTCTTGCCCGCGCCGTTGGGCCCGGTCAGCGCGATGCGCTCGGGGCCGCGGATGCTCAGGTCGACGCCGCCGTCGGCGAACACCGGGCGGCCGGCGTGGTGGACCTGCAGGCCCTCGCCGAGGAAGAGGTTGCGCCCGGCGGGCACCTGGGTGTCGGGCAGCTCCAGCGAGAGCCGCTGCTCCTCGCGCAGGGCGCGCCCGGCCTCGTCCAGCCGGGCCTTGGCCTCGCCGACCCGGGCCGCGTGCATCTGGCCGGCCCGGCCCGCGGACTCCTGGGCGCCGCGCTTCATGTTCCCGGCGAAGATGCGGGGCAGGCCGGCGCTCTTGAGGTTGCGGGCGGCGTTGCTCTGACGGCGCTCGGCGCGTTCGCGGGCCTGCTGCATCTCCCGCTTCTCCCGCTTCAGCTCCTGCTCGGCGTTGCGGACGTTCTTCTCGGCGACCTCCTGCTCGGCCCGGACGGCCTCCTCGTATGCGGTGAAGTCGCCCCCGTAGAAGCGCAGTTCGCCGTTGCCGAGCTCGGCGATGTGCTGCATCCGGTCGAGCAGCGCGCGGTCGTGGCTGACCAGCAGCAGGCAGCCGTTGAATTCCCCCAGCACGTCGTAGAGCTTGTGCCGGGCCTCCGCGTCGAGGTTGTTGGTCGGCTCGTCGAGCAGCAGTACGTCGGGGCGCTTGAGCAGCTGGGCGGCGAGGCCGAGGGAGACGATCTGGCCGCCGCTGAGCGTGCTCAGGCCGCGGTCCAGGGTGAGGTCGGTCAGGCCGAGGCGGTCGAGCTGGGCACGGGTGCGCTCCTCGATGTCCCAGTCGTCGCCGATGGTGGTGAAGTGCCGCTCGTCGACGTCCCCGGACTCCACGGCGTCGATGGCCCGGATGACCGCGGCGACGTCGAGCACCTCGGCGACGGTGAGGTCGGAGGTCAGGGGCAGGCTCTGGCGGAGGTAGCCGAGCCGCCCGGTGACCGACACCGAGCCGGTGGCGGGCTTGAGATCGCCGGCGATCAGCTTGAGCAGGGTGCTCTTGCCGGCGCCGTTGGGGGCGACCAGGCCCGTCCGGCCCGCGGGCACGGTGAAGGACAGGTCCTGGAAGACCGGGGTGTCGTCGGGCCAGGCGAAGGAGAGGTTCGAGCAGACGACGGCGGCGTTGGACACGTTGGACATGGGGATGACCTCGAAGGGATGAGGGCAGGAAGGTAGACCTCTGCCCTGGGCAGACGTGCGGAGAAGGGGTACGACGAAACGGACCACCTCGGCGGTGCTCCTGAAGCACCGGCCGGTGGCCGTCAGATCCGGATCTCACCCGGAGATGTCGTCGTCACCCGCCACGTCTGCCACTCCTCGATCACACGACTACAGGTCGCTGCGACTGTAGCAGGCACCGCCGACAGCCGGCAGCGGATATGTGCGCGCCCAGCGGGCGGCGGCCGGCAACTGCCCTCTGCCACGGCTCCTTTCGCTCCGGCTCCCGCGTCGGCCGGTGCCGCCGGGGCCCCTTCGCCGTCTCGTTGACAGGCCGGGCGCGACCGTGCCAGCATCGTCACCGGCTGAACCGGTGACGGACATGAGAGCGGCTCGACCCGGCGCACGCGGGAGAGCCGCCCCTGCGCGCCGACTTCTTGAGTCAAATCTCGGCTGATCACCGCCATCTGCGGCGACTGCCCGAGGGGCGTCGGCCCGCAGCCGTCACCGGTCGGATCGTCACCACCTCGACCGGAAACACCTTGTCCTTCGACCAGCCCTGCCCGGCCGCCCCGCACACGCTCCTTCGCGGCCGGGCGCACGCCCACCTTTCCCCTGGACGGATACCCATGAAGAGATTCCTGATCGTGCTCGCGACCGGCGCGGCGCTGGCCGCGGTGCACCTGCCGGCGGCAGTGGCGGAGACCCCGTACGGCTCCCTGCCCGCGCCGTCAGGCTGTTCGGCGCCGGCCGTGCGGGCCCCCGCCGGTACGGCGGTGGAGTCCGTGACGGCGGCCCGCCGGGAGGGCGGGACCATCGACGGAACCGGGGTGGTGGGCGGCACGGTCACCGGTGTCCCGGCCTTCTGCGAGGTGACCGTCACCCTGACCCACCCGGGCGACAACGACCATGCCAGGGTGCGGACCTGGCTGCCCGTCAGCGGCTGGAACGGCCGCTTCCAGGCGCTCGGCGGAAGCGCCTTCGCCGCTGGGGACAACGGCGTCGGGATGGGCACCGCGGTCAAGAACGGCTACGCCGCGACCACCACCGACGGCGGGCTCGCCGATGCCGTGGACGCCGACTGGGCGCTGAACGCGAAGGGCGAGGTCGACACCGCGCTGCTGAACAACCTCGCGTCCCGCTCCCAGCACGAGGCGGCGATCGTCGGCAAGCAGGTGGTCGCCACGCACTTCGGCAGTCCGGCCTCCTACTCCTACTTCAACGGGTGCTCCACCGGCGGGCGCCAGGGTTACCTGGAGGCCCAGCGCTACCCCGACGACTTCGACGGCATCCTCGCCAACGCGCCCGCCGTCAGCTGGGACGAGTTCGAAGTCGCCACCCTGTGGCCGCAGGTGGTCATGAACAACGAGAAGACCTACCCGTCCGCCTGCGCGTTCAAGGCCTTCACGGACGCCGCCGTCGCTGCCTGCGACCCGCTCGACGGAGCCGAGGACAAGCTGGTCAACGACGCGTCGCGGTGCGACTTCGACCCGCGCCGGCTGATCGGCACCACGGTGGTCTGCGACGGGAAGGAGCTGACCATCACGGCCGCCGACGCCGCCGTCGTCCGCAAGATCTGGGACGGTCCGCGCACCGCCACGGGCCGCAGGCTCTGGTTCGGCGTCCCGGTCGGTGCCGACCTGGCGGGGCTGGCCGGCACCACCGCGCCCGACGCGGACGGCCAGGTGCGGGGCGCGCCGTTCCCGGTGCCCCGGCTCTGGGTCACGAACTGGCTGAAGAAGCAGCCCTCGTTCGACGTCTCGACGATCACCTACGACCAGTTCACCCGGCTGTTCGAGCAGTCGCGGACCGAGTACGGCCGGATCATCGGCACCGACGACCCCGACCTGTCCGCCTTCCGCGACGCCGGCGGCAAACTCCTGACCTGGCACGGCCAGGCCGACCAGTTCATCCCCGCCCAGGGCACCGTCGACTACCGCCGGCAGGTCGAGCGGACGATGGGCGGCGGCAAGCGGGTCGACGACTTCTACCGGCTCTTCCTCGCCCCGGGCACGGCCCACTGCGGCCTCAACAAGGGCGGCGGCACGACCGACGACCTCGCCGCCCTGACGGCCTGGGTCGAGCAGGGCAAGGCGCCGCGGACGCTGCCCGCCACGCTGCTCGACGCCACCGGGCGGAGCGTCGACCGCGACCTGTGCCGCTACCCCGAGGTGTCCCGCTACCGGGGCCACGGCGACCCGGCCGCCGCCTCCAGCTTCCGTTGCGTCCTCCCCTCCCGGCACTGATCCCTGCCCGGCGCCGATCCTCTCCCAGTGCCGGTTCCCTCCGGTGCCGCCCCGGCCCGGCCCGCGCCCGATGGCGCGGGCCGGGCCTTCGCCCGTCGTGCGGGGGCGGGCGGGGGACGGCGAAGGGGCCGACAGCGGGTGCTGCGGCCCCTTCGGGGATCTTCGTGCGGTGGATCAGTCCGTGCGGTGGATCACCGGACCCGCAGCGGCCCCGCGAAGGACTTGCGCAGGGCCGGCGGAGCGGCGACAGGGAGCAGTGCGGCGAGCATCCTGCCCTTGAGGGTGCTCGGCTGCCGCGTCAGCTGGACGTCGACCCGGGTTCCGTCGCCCTCGGGGGTCATCCGGAAGACCCAGCCGCCGCCCGGGCCGAAGAGCTTGGAGTCGAGGGTGGTGACGGTGACGGTGCGGCCGCCCGGCTCCCACTCGTAGCGGGCGCGCTCCCAGGCGGCGGCGGTCCCCTCGGTGACCTCGGCCCAGGTGTCGCCGAGCGCGTGGACCTCGAAGTGTTCGGCGTCGATCGTCGGCCAGGCCTCGGCGCGGGAGGGGCCGAAGTCGGTCAGCACCGCCAGGACGTCCTCCGTGCCGAGCGTGGAGACGAGATGGAAGCGTACGACTGCCATGGTGGGTGTCCTCATCGGTAAGTAACTGCTCCAGCCGGTGACGACAGGTTTCCACGTGCCTGCGTCACCTGTCAAAGGGGTGACGACATGAGGACATGCGTGGGCGCGGCGCCCGCAGGGGAGGGCGCCGCGCCGGGAGGTGTTACGCCTGGAGGACCCGGTAGCTCAGGGCGGTCCGCGGGAGGTTGGCCTGGGCCAGCGTTCCGCTGAGCCACCCGGGGCCGTTGCAGTCGGCCTCGGCGTACAGCGCCAGCGTGGCGCCCCCGTTGGCGATCTGCACCGAGCGGGCGCCGGGCCACAGGGTGTGGCAGGTGCCGAGGTCGGTGAGGTCGACGGTGGTGGCGAACCCCTGCCCGTAGGTGGAGGAGTAGAGGCGCGCGCCCGGCTGCAGGGGCGGCCAGCCCGCGGCGCCGGCCGTCCCGGCGCCGAGGCCGACCAGGGTCGCGGCCAGGGCGGCGGTGACGGCTGCGCCGCGGAGTTTCGTCTCGGGTGTGAACATGCGATCCGCCTTCTCGGGTGGGAGGGAACTGCCGGATCGGCCGGTGGTTCGTCGGGCGACTCCGGCTCGAGGGAAGATCATTGCATCTTCAACAAAGCGCCGCGAGGGCAGAATCGGCCAGGCGCGCGCAGGCGGGAGTGATGGGCATGTTCTCATCACCGCCTTGACAGGTGACGACGTGGAATGCACCCTGAAAGCCGCCTCCGGCGCCGCGAAGGCGCCGCCCGCGATCGCCGATGAGGAGAGTGGCCATGGCCGAGCGGCCCGCAGTCGATCCCGCCGCCGAAGCGCGGCACGCACGCTACGGAACCCTTCCCGAGCGCATCCGCTTCGAGGACATGACCGAGGAGGCGGCAACCGTCCCGGGCGGCGCCGCGAACACGGCCCACGACCCCGAGCGCTCCTGGACCTTCTACAACTGCCTGGCCGTCGACCTGGCCCCGTAGCTCCACAGCCCCGTAGCCCCGACTTCCCGTAGCCCGACGCGCCGGTGGCGCCTTGTGGGACCTCGCGGGGAACTGACAGTATCTCAGGTCGCGTACCCGGGCCGATGCGGACGTGTCTCCTCCCGGGGCGCCGCGGAGGAGGAGGCGGGATGGCACGGGTGAACCTGCGGGCCGCGTTCATGAGCGGGCTGTCGTCGACCGTGACGGCGCAACAGGTCTTCACCAACCGGGTCGACGAGGTGGCCGCCTTCGAGCGGTCGGTGGAGCGCCTGGGGTGGACGCTGGAGGAGGCCGAGGTGTCGCCGGTCGTGGACCGGGCACAGGGGCGCCGGAACGTCCTGACGCTCTACGGGGTCGGCGGGATAGGCAAGTCGACGCTCTCCCACGAGCTGGAGCGCAGGCTGCTCGCGGCCGCGACCGCCGAGGGGCGCGACGACGTGGTGGCCGTCCGCGTCGACCTCGCCGAGGACGGCGCCTGCGACATCGAGGGCCTGCTGCTGCGCCTGCGGGCCGGGCTGGGCCAGTTGGGCAGCCGGTGGCAGGCCTTCGACCTGGCGCTCGCCTCCTACTGGGCCCGCGCGCATCCCGGCGAGGCCCTCCAGGACTTCCTCGACGCCTCACCGGCCCTGCGCCGGGCCTCCCGGGGCATCGGCCTCGGCGACCAGATCGCCCAGACCGTGCAGGACCTCGACCCGGCCGGCCTCGGCGGTCTGACCGGACTGGCGCACCGGGCGGCCCTCGCCACCTACCGCGCCGTGCGGGACCGGGTCCGCGAGGGACGGCTGCTGGCCGACTGCGAGCTGTTCGCCGAACTGGTCGAGGCCGACGCCGACTACGAGACGCTCTCCTACTTCCCGTACCTGCTGGCCTGGGACCTGGACCGGCTGCCGCCCCGGGGCCGGCCGGACCGGCGGCCCACCGTGTGCGTGTTCCTCGACACCTTCGAGGTGGTCAACGGCCGTGCCGACCGCACGGTGGAGCGGCTGATCCAGCGGTGCGCGTACCTGATGCCGAACGTGCTGTTCGTGATCACCGGCCGCAACCGGGTCGACTGGGCCGACGCGGGTGCGGGCGGCGAGCTGGACTTCACCGGCCCGCAGTGCTGGCCCAACCTGCACTACAGCAACGACACCGAGGAGCCCCGCCAACACCTCGTGGGCTACCTGTCGGACTCCGACGCCGACAGCTACCTCAGCGAGGCGCTCACCCGGGACGGCGAGCCCGTCATGCCCGCCGAGGTCCGCCGGCGCATCATCGCGGGCGGCCAGGGGCTGCCGCTGTACCTGGACCTCTCGGTGTCGCACTTCGCCGCGCTCCTCGCCCGCGGCGGCCGGCCGTCGCCGGCGGACTTCGGCGGCACCTTCACCGCGGTGGCCACCCGGTCGATCCGCGACCTGCCCCGGGAGGAGCGCGACCTCGTCCGGACCGCGGCGCTCATCGACCGGGTCGGGGCGGAACTGCTGCGCGCCGGGCAGCCCCACGTCTCGAACGGCAGCGTGGCACGGTTCCTGCGCAGGCCGTTCCTGACCCACGACGACGCCTACGCCCTGCCGTACGCCCTGCACGCGGCGCTGCGCCACGCCATCGGCGAGGCCGACCGGACGCTCCCGGACGGCTGGACCGACCGGGACCGCAGCGAGGTCGCCGCCCGGCTGCTCACCTGGCTGGGCCGGCGCGTCGGGCCGTCCACCGGGCGGGTCGCCGTCGCCCAGACGCTCGAGACCGGCCTCAAGCTCTCGGCGGCGTACGGGGTCTTCGAGGACTGGATGGCCCGCGCCACCCAGCGCCTCGTCGAGGCGGGGCAGTGGGCGGAGCTGGGCGCCGGGCTCGCCACCGACCCGGCCGGGACGCCGGAGTACCGGGCCGTGCTCGCCGCCGTACGGGGCGTCCAACTGCGCCGCACGGGCCGTGCGGCGGAGGCGGTCGAGCTGCTCGGCGGAGCCGGGGAGGGCGTGCGGCCCGGCAGCCCGACGGCGCAGCTGGTGCGCATCCACCTCGCCCACGCCCTGCGCAACCACGGCGACTACACCGAGGCCGCGGAGATCTACCGCGGCCTGCTGGACGGCGAGTTCGACGCAGTGGCCCGCTACTGGCTCTGCGACTTCGACTACCTCAACGGGCGTTTCGGCACGGCGCTGGACTCGCTCCGGGAGCAGCGCAGCCGGGGCCCGGAGGACGAGGGCGAACGGCTGCGGCTGATCGGGCACATCTGGCGGGTGAACGCCCGCTTCGACGAGGCGACCGCCGTCTACGTCGAGGCGATCGACCTGGCCCGGCGGGAGGGCCTCGCCGCCGCGGAGGCGAAGGCGCTGGCCAACCTGGCGCAGACCGCCTGCTGGGCCGGTGACACGGCGGCGGTCGCGGACGCGGCGGCCCGGGCGAGGGACCTGCTCGATCTCGTCCCCAACCCGGTCGAACTGGTCAAGATCCGCTCGGCCGAGGCGGTCGCGCACGCGGTGGCCGGGGAGGCCGGGGCCGCCGTGGAGGCGGTCAGGAGCACGCGGCAGCTCGCCGACGGCATCGGCTACCGCGGCGGCCACAACCTGGCCGACGTGGCCCAGATCCTGATCGGGGTGCTCGGCGACGACCGGGACGGTGCCCTCCGGACCCGGGCCGAACTCGACGCGCGGACCCGCAGGTCGGGCGGCAACACCTACTGGGTCCCGATCGTGACCAGCTGGCTCGAGGGCGTCCCGAAGGCCGCGGAGCACGACCCGCGGGTCGAGTGGGTGGACGGGCCGGCCGAGTCGTTGGGCCGCTGGGCGGAGGTCGCCGCGCGAGGATGAGGCGTGGGGCCCCGGTGGGCGGGGCCGGTACGGACGAGGGGAAGAGCGAAGATGACCCAGCAGGAGCACGCCGACCCGGCGTACGTCGACTCGCAGCACGTCGACCCGGTGCGCGTCGGGCTGGTGGGGCTCGGTGTCATCGCCGGGACCCACCTCGCCGTCCTCGCCGAACGGCCGGACGTGGAGCTGGAGTTCACGGTCGACCCGAAGGTGGTGGAGCCGGTCGTGTTCCGGGGCGGGAAGCCGCCGCACTACGGCGACCTGGGCAGCGCGCTCGCCGGGCACCGGCCGGACCTGCTGGTCCTCGCCACCCCGACGTCGACGCACGCCGAGCTGGTGACCGAAGCCCTGCTGGGCAGTACGGCCAGGATCCTGGTGGAGAAGCCGCTCGTCCACGACCGCGCCTCCCTCGCCGCTCTGCGCGAGCTGGACGGGACGGCCGACGTACGGGGCCGGGTCTTCACCGCACACCACTTCGCCTTCTCCCCGGAGGTCGACTGGGCGGCGGAGCTGATCGCCGCGCACCCGGACTGGGGGCCGGTCACGACCATCACCTCGGCGTTCTACGACCCGTACGTCCTGCGCGGACCGGAGGCCTTCGCCTCGTACGTCTCCAGCTGGACGGACTCGGGGGTGAACCAGCTCAGCATGCTCACCCGCTTCGTCGACCTCGTCGGCCTCACGTCGCTGCGGCAGACCGACGGCGGCGCGAGCGCCTGGTGCGTCGTGGAGTTCCGCTCCCGGGGCGAGGCGGGTACGGCCCGGCTGCGCAGCAGCTGGCTGACCGGCTCCAGCAGCAAGGAGAGCGGCCTGGTGCTCGGCCGCTCCGGGGTGGAGGTGTGGATCGACCACACCGCCATGACCGGATTCGCCGCCCGGGGCGGCGAGTTGCTGGCGGCCTTCGGCAACGACGGCAGGACCGGGCGGAAGGTCGCCCACTACCGCCCGCTCTACGCCGGACTGCTCGCCGGGCGGCCCGGCCCGGTGCTCGGCTTCGAGGCGGCGGCGGTGATCAGCGAGATCCACCGGGGGGTGCCCGAGGCGGAGTAGTGCCCGAGTCGGGGTGGTCAGGGGGTGGGGTGGCCGGTGAGGTGGGCGAAGACGTCGTCGAGGGTGGGGCGGCGCATGGTGAAGTCGGCGACGGGGATGTCGGCGCGGCGCAGGACGGCGGCGACGGTGGCGATGTCGTTGAGGCCATCGTCGAGGGGGATGGAGAGCCGGCCCTTCTGGGTGTCGACGGTGGGTTCGGCGGTGAGGGCGGGGCGGAGGGCGGCGAGGGCCGGGGCGACGTCGGCGGGGGAGGCGACGGTCAGCTCCAGCCATTCGCTGCCGACCTTGCGCTTCAGTTCGTCGGGGGTGCCGTCGGCGATGACGCGGCCGGAGTCGACGACCACGATCTGGTCGGCCAGGTAGTCGGCCTCCTCCAGGTACTGGGTGGTGAGGAGCACCGTGGTGCCGCCGTCGACGAGTTCGCGGACCTGGCCCCAGAGTTCCATCCGGCTCACCGGGTCGAGGCCGGTGGTGGGTTCGTCGAGGAAGAGCACCGGGGGTGCGGTGATCAGGCAGCTGGCGAGGTCGAGGCGGCGGCGCATGCCGCCGGAGTAGGCGCGGGCGGGGCGGTGGGCGGCGTCCGCGAGGCGGAAGCGTTCCAGGAGTTCGTCGGCCCGGCGGCGGGCCTCGCGGCGGCCGAGGTGGAGCAGGGTGCCGAGCAGGACGAGGTTCTCGCGGCCGGTCAGGACCTCGTCCACGGCGGTGTACTGGCCGGCCAGTCCGATCCGGCGCCGGACCTCGTGCGGTTGGCGGACGACGTCGTAGCCGGCCACCTCGGCGTGGCCGCCGTCCGGGGTGGTGAGGGTGGTGAGGATCTGCACGGTGGTCGTCTTGCCGGCGCCGTTCGGTCCGAGCAGGCCGAGGACGGTGCCGGTCCGGACGCCGAGGTGGATGTCGGCGATCGCCACGACGTCCCGGTGGCGCTTGTGCAGGCCCTCGGCGCGGATGGCCATGTCCATGTGGGGCTCCCGGTCGGTGGCGAGGAGGGGCGAGGCAAGAGGGGCAAGGGAGGAGGGGCAAGGGGGGAGGGTCAGGCGGTGAGGCGGACGGGGAGGCTGCTGTAGCCGTGGACGAAGTTGGAGTAGAGCCGGACCGGTTCGCCGAGCAGCTCGATCCCGCCGACGGTGCCGCGCAGGGCGGCGAGCATCGCCTCGACGTGGGTCCGGCCGAGGAAGGCGCCCAGGCAGAAGTGCGGGCCGTAGCCGAAGGCGACGTGCTTGTTCGGGGTGCGGGCCAGGTCGAAGCGGTTCGGCTGGTCGAAGACCTCCTCGTCGAAGTTGGCCGAGCTGTTCCAGAGCGTCACGACGTCGCCGGCCCGGATCGTCCGGTCGCCGAGTTCGACGTCGGTCAGGGCGCGCCGGCCGAAGTGCATGGCCGGGGTGGTCCAGCGCATGACCTCCTCCACGGCCGGCTCCAGCCCGACCGAGCCGTCCTTCAGCGCCCGCCACTGCTCGGGGTGCCGGGAGAGGGCGATGAGCGCGCCGATGGAGGACATCCGGCTGGACTCGTCGCCGCCGAGGATCAGGCTGTAGCAGTTGAAGACGACCTCCTCCTGGCTGAGCGGCTCGCCGTCGACGGTGCCGGTCGCCAGGGCGCTGATCACGTCGTCGCCGGGGTGCTTGCGCCGCTTGGCGGCGAGGTCGGAGAAGTAGAGCAGGATCTCGTTGCGGGCCAGCCACTCCTCGGTCGCGGTGTGCTCGGCGCTGGTGCGGGAGAGGGTCTGGGTGTTCCAGTGGACGAGGCGCTCGCGGTCCTCGACCGGGACGCCCATGAGGTCGCCGATGGTGTTGATCGGGATGTGGTCGGCGAGGTCGGTGACGAAGTCGAAGGAGCCGCGGGCCAGGCCCTCCTGGAGCAGCGCGGCGGTCCGCTCGTGCACGCCGGCCACCACCGGGGCCAGCACCCGGGGCGAGAAGGACCGGAGCATCAGGTTGCGGATCTCCCGGTGCCGCGGCCCGTCGGTGACGGCGAGCATCCGGCGGGAGGCGGAGTCCTCGCCCTGCAGCAGGGTGGCGAGCACGTTGCCGCGCTCGGAGGTGAACCGCTTGTTGTCGCGGTAGACGGCGAGCACGTCGGCGTGGCGGGAGACCGCCCAGAACGGCGGGCCCTGGTCGGTCGCCGGGTGCAGGTGGACGGGCTGTTCGGCGCGGAACCGGGCCCACATCGCGCGGACGTCGAGGTCGAGGTAGGTGTGCGGGTCGGTGAGGTCGATCGTGGCGAGGTCGACGGTGGCCAGGTCGACGGGCGGGGAGGCTCCGTCGACCGTCGGGGGCTGGAGGGGCATGGTCGGCCGTTTCTGTGACGGGGGCGGGTCAGGAGGACGGCGCCGGGACGGCGGGGTCAGGAGACCGCGGACCGGTAGCGGCGCAGGCTCAGCAGCACGGTGACGACGAAGACGGTCCCGAGCGAGGCGGCGATGGTGAGCGAGAGGCTCGGGGTGGCGGCGCTGCCGGCCGCGTCCGGGTTGCCCCACAGCCGCCGCAGGGCCGTCACCACGGCGCTGACCGGGTTCCACTCGGCGACCAGCCGCAGCCACCCTGGCAGCCGGTCGACGGACTGGAAGGCGTTGGAGAGGAAGGTCAGCAGGACGGTGACCAGCCCGGCGACGACGTTGATGGTCTCCATGGTGCGGGAGAACATCCCGAGCATCAGGCCGACCCAGAGCATCGCGTACATGAAGGCGGTGAGCAGGGCGAGTCCGGCGAGGAAGGGCAGCACGCCGCTGTGCGGGCGCCAGCCGAACGCCAGGCCGGCCGCCGTGACCACGGCCAGGCCGATCAGCCCGACGACCAGGTCGCCGAGGGTGTGGCCGACCAGCACGGCCGGTCTGGAGATCGGCATGCTGCGGAACCGGTCGACCAGGCCGCCGCGCAGGTCCGCCGCGACGGCGACCGCGGTCGGGCCGATCCCGGCCAGGCCGACCTGGGCGGCCGCGCCCGCGAAGATGTACTCCTGGTAGCTGCCGCGGCCGGAGAAGGACAGCGAGCCCTGGAACAGGTAGCCGAGCACGATCATCGAGATGAGCGGGTTCATCACGATGCCGATCAGCCGGCCGGGTGCCCGGCGCAGCCGCCGCAGGCGCCGTCCGGCGACGGTGACGGATTCGAGGAGCAGGGCGAGCGGCGCCGAGCGGGGGCGGGGGGTGACGGCGGTCAGCATTCCGGGCTCCCGTCCAGGCGGCGCAGCTCGGCGTCGACGAGCCGTCCGATGACGGCCTGCGGACCGGCGTGCATCAGGTACTCGTGGCCGGCGGCGATCCGGTGGACGACCACCCGTCCGTTCACGTGCTGCTCCCATCGGCCGGTCTGGTCGGCGAGTTGGTCCGCGGTCCACTCCTCGGCGGCCGCGAACAGGTGGAGGTCCCCGGTGAACCGGCCGGGGGTGAAGCGCTCCATCAGCGCGCCGTGGTGGCGCGACAGCCGCAGCAGCCGCAGCAGCGACTCCTCGTCGAGGTCGGCCAGCGGGCCGGCCTCGCGCCGCAGCAGGTCGAGCAGGGCGGCGCGGGTGCGGCCGGGGCCGGCCAGCTCGTCGCGCCGGTGGCCGAGCGCCTCCAGGGCGCGCAGCAGGAGTTCGCGGTCGTCCTGGCCGCTCTCGTCGCGGCCGGTGCGGCCGGGGTAGCCGTCCAGGTCGGCCAGGAAGTCGACCTGTTCGCCGGCCTCCTGGAGCCGGACGGCGATCTCGTGGGCGAGCACGCCGCCGTACGACCAGCCGAGCAGCCGGTACGGGCCGTGCGGCCGCAGCCGCCGGATGGTCCGGACGTAGTCCGCGGCCACCGACCGGATGGACTCGGGCAGCGGGGCGGCGGCGTCCAGTGCGGGCGACTGGAGGCCGTACAGCGGGTAGCGCGGATCGAGGTACCGGGCCAGGCCCAGGTAGGGCAGGCTGAAGCCGAGTCCGCTGTGCACCAGGAACAGCGGGGGCGCGTCGCCGTCCGGCCGGATCGGCAGGACGGGTGCGAACGCGTCCGCGGACTGTTCGGCGGAGGCGGTCGGGCGGGCCCGCTTGGCCAGTTCCGCGACGGTGCGGTGCAGGACGACGTCCGCCACCGCGAGCCGGAGGCCGGCCGACTGGGCCCGGCCGACCAGCCGGACCGCCAGGAGCGAGTGGCCGCCGAGGTCGAAGAAGCTGTCGTCGATGCCGACCTCGGGGAGGCCGAGGACCTCGGCGAAGAGCGCGCCGAGGGCCTCCTCGACGGGGTTGCGGGGGCGGCGCGCGGCGGCGGGGGTGAAGTCGGGGGCGGGGAGGCGGTTGCGGTCGATCTTGCCGTTGGGGTTGAGCGGGAGTTCGTCGAGCACGACGACCGCGCCGGGGACCATGTACCCGGGCAGGTGGTCGGCGGTGTGGTCGCGCAGGGCGGCGGGGTCGGGTGCGGTGCCGGGGGTGGGGGTGACGTAGGCGACGAGGGTGGGGCCGGCGGGGCCGTCGGTGCGGGCGATGGCGACGGCGGTGCGGACGGTGGGGTGGGTGGTGAGGACGGCTTCGATCTCGCCGGGTTCGACGCGGAAGCCGCGGATCTTGACCTGGGTGTCGGCGCGGCCGAGGTAGAGGAGTCGGCCGTCGGGGGTCCAGCGGACGAGGTCGCCGGTGCGGTACATGCGCTCGCCGGGTGCGAACGGGCAGGCGAGGAAGCGGGTGGCGGTGAGGCCGGGGCGTCCGGCGTAGCCGCGGGCGAGTCCGGCACCGGCCAGGTACAGCTCGCCGGCCACACCCGGGGGCACCGGCCGCAGTCCGTCGTCCAGCACGTACGCCCGGGTGTTGCGGATCGGGCGGCCCAGCGTCACGACCCCGTCGCCCGCCAGCCCGGCCGCCGTGGACCAGATGGTGGTCTCGGTCGGCCCGTACAGGTTGGTGACGGTGTCGGCCCGGGCGGCCAGGGCGTCGGCCAGGGTGGGCGGGACCGCCTCACCGCCGATCAGGACGCGCAGGCCGCGCACCGACTCGGGGCGGTGGAGCACGAGTTCCTGCCAGAGCGCCGGGGTCGCCTGCATGATCGTGATGCCGTCGCGTTCGAGGGAGGCGGCCAGCGCGGCCGGGTCCAGGGCGACGCCCTCCGCGCCGACGACCAGGCCCGCGCCGGACAGCAGCGGCAGGTAGACCTCCAGGCCGGAGATGTCGAAGGACCAGGTGGTGACGGCCAGCAGCCGGTCGTGGGCCTCCAGCGGGAAGCGCTCCCGGGTGGACACCAGCAGGTTCAGCAGTGACCGGTGCTCGACCATGACGCCCTTGGGCCGCCCGGTGGAGCCGGAGGTGAAGAGCAGGTAGGCCAGCCGGGAGCCGTGCAGCGGGGCGGCCCGCTGGGCGTCGGTCAGCGGTCGGCCGTCGAGGGCGGCCAGCGCGGCGTCGACCTCGGGGTCGTCCAGCACGACCGTGGGCACGCCGGTGCGCGGAAGCCGTGCGGCGATGGCGAGTTCGGTCAGCAGGAGGACGGGCGCGGCGTCGTCGAGCATCAGCCGGACGCGGTCGGCCGGGAGCGCCGGGTCGACCGGCAGGTAGGCGGCGCCGCTCTTCAGGACGGCCAGCTGCGCCACCACCATCTCCGCCGTCCGGGGCAGCGACAGGGCCACCGGCCGGTCCGGGACGACCCCGCGGTCGACCAGGTGGCGGGCGAGCCGGTTGGCCCGGGCGTCGAGCTCGGCGTAGGTGAGGGCGGTGGTGTCGGTGAGGACGGCGACGGCCTCGGGGGTGCGGGCGGCCTGGGCCTCGAAGAGGGCGACGACGGTGGTGGCGGTGCCGGCGGGAGAAGCGTCGTCGGCCGCGGTGTCGTTCCACTCGGTGAGGACCTGCCGGTGCTCCTCCGGAGTGAGGACGTCCAGCCGGGACAGCGGCGTCCGCGGGTCGCGGGCGACCTGGTCGAGCAGCCGGACCAGGCGGGCGGCCAGGGCCTCGGCGGTGGCCGGCTCAAACACGTCGGCGTTGTACTCCAGGGTGCCGACGAGACCGGCCGCGGAGCCGCCCGTGGAGTCGTCTGCGGAGTCGCCCGGGGAGCCGCTCGCGGAGTCGTCCTGGCGGCGGCGCTCGGTGACGGCCAGGGACAGGTCGAACTTGGCGCCGTCCGCCCCGACCGGCTGCTCCGTCGCCGTCAACCCCGGGAGGTCCAGGGACGGTTGGGTGTTGTTCTGGAGGGCCAGCATGACCTGGAAGAGCGGGTTGCGGCCCATGGAGCGTGCGGGGTCGAGGACTTCGACGAGTCGTTCGAAGGGGATGTCCTGGTGTTCGTAG
>NZ_JBSFJC010000069.1:0-46685 GCF_053597855.1 Kitasatospora sp. NPDC001225 | reverse complement strand
GGCGATCGCCGGAATCCGCCGGGAGCGCCTGCCCCGCGGACTACTGCGAGGCCGCGGGGTGGTGCCGCGGGAACCGGGCCGGACGGGGGTGTGGCCGGCCCGGTCCCGCGCCCGGCGTCAGGAGTCGCGTCGAACAGCCTCGACGCGACGGCGCCGGAGCACCATGCCGGCCCAGCCGACGCTGATCGCGGCGGCACCCGCGAGCAGCAGCGGACCGGTGGCCGAGGTACCGCCCACGGCCGCCGAGGCGGTCGGGATCACCTGGCCGGCCGGGGAGTCCGGGTCCCCGCCGTGGCCGTGGTGGGCGACCGTGGACTTGGAGGCGTCGGCCGCGATCTGGGCGTCGCTGGGCGCGGCCGGGGCCTGGGCGGTGAGCGCCGACGCGGCGGTGGCGGAGGCGCCGAAGTCGACGTCGGAGCAGGCGTAGAAGGCCTCCGGGCTGTCGCTGCGCTGCCACACCGTGTACAGCACCTGGCGGCCGGTGCGCTGCGGCAGGGTGCCGGAGTAGCTGTAGGAGCCGTTGACGGCGTTGCGGTCGACCTGCACCTTGGCCACCGGGGTCGGGTCGAGGTCCGACCACTTCAGCGGCTTGGTGGGGTCGTAGCCCGCCTTGGTGATGTAGACGGTCTGGGTGCCGACGTGCGGCGCGGTGGTGCGGAACTGGAAGGTGAAGGCGCCGGACTTCACCGCGGTGGCCGGCCAGTCGGTGCGCGGCCAGTCCAGCGCCGCGTACTTGTCGCGGTTGGCCGAGCAGAGCTTGCCGTCCGGGATCAGCGCCTGGTGGTTGCCGTTGGCGTTGGCGATGTTGACCTCGTTCCAGTCGTACAGCGGCTGGGTGCCGCTCGCGGCGACGAGGTCCTTGCAGATCTGGGACACCGGGTGCTCGGGGCCCTCGGCGTAGCAGGCGGCGACCCGGCTCACGGGGTTGGTCATCGTGCCGTGGGCGCTGGCGGTGCCGGCGGTGGCACCGGCCACCGCGACGACCGCGGCGCCGATCACGCCGACGGACAGGGCACTTCGCTTGATGGACATGGGGTGGGGACTCCTTGACCGTCGTTCCGGGCGTGCGTGGGGGAACGGGCACGCCTGCCCGTTCGGGAGCCGCCGGCCCGGCGCGCGGCTCCCGGCCAGAGCGTAGGATTGGTCTGGACCAGAAGGCAATAGCCGCGCGTACTGTGCTTGTTGACGGACTGTAGGCCCCGGAGCAGGACAAAGGCCCGACGGACGGCCGTGGTTAGCCGTTCCATCGGGCCCCGTTAAGGCTCCGGAAAGGTCAGTGCCGCATGTCGTGGATGATGCCGGCCTGGATCACGAGATCGCTGTTGACGGTCGAGCTGCCGCTGATGGTGTTGATGATGTAGGTCCCGCCGGGCGCCTTCTCGAACTGCCCGGGCAGGAACTCCCGGAGGATGTCGAAGAGTTCCTCGGCCGCCTGCGGGTTCGTCCGGAACAGCGCGCGCAGCCGGTTGCGGAGGGCGGCGGCCTGGTCGGCCAGGACCTCCTCGTCGCCGTCGGCCTCCAGCACCTCGGCGCGGATCACCTCCAGCTCGGCGCTCGCCTCCTCGTCCCGCTCGCCGCGCCCGAACAGCCGGGCGATCCGCGAACTGGCCTGGTTCCAGGCGGCCGTGGCCATCAGTCCGGCCACCGAGGTCGCCCCGGACCTCACCATCTCCTGCACGAGCTCGGCGTCCATGCCGCCCCCTTCACGTTCGCAGTGTCGCCACCACGGTAGGGCAAAGGCGGACGAAGCGTCAGAGGAACGTCTTCCCCTCGCCCCGGTACGTCGGCACCGTCCGCACGACCCGGTCGCCCTCGACCAGGTGCAGCTCGGCGAAGCGCTCGCACAGCTCGCCTGCCTTGGCGTGCCGGAACCAGACCCGGTCGCCGATCAGCAGGTCGTCCGCGGCCGAGCCGAGCAGCGGGGTCTGCACCTCCCCGGCGCCCTCCATCGGGTCGTAGCGCAGCCCGGCCGGCAGGTACGGCACCGGTGAGCGGTCCGGGCCGGCCGCGCCGGAGGCCGGGTAGCCGCCGCCGAGCACGGTCACCACGCCGAGGCCGGGGCGGCGCACCACCGGCTGGCCGAACAGCGCGGCCGGGCGGCCCCGGAAGGAGCGGTAGTTGTCGAACAGCCGCGGCTGGTACAGCCCGGAGCCGGCCGCCACCTCGGTGACGGCGCGTTCGGCCACGGTGGACTCCACGCTGCCGGTGCCGCCGCCGTTGACGAACTCCAGGTCGGCCACCTGCCGCAGCCGTCGGACCGCCGCCGCGCGCCGCTCGGCCAGTTCGGTCCGGGACCTGGTCTGCATCAGCCGGATCAGCTGCGAGCGCACCGGCCGTCCGGGCACCCGGTCGCCGACTCCGGCGACGTGCCCCTCGTACGCCATCAGGCCGACGACCCGGAAGCCCCGGCGGCGCTGGACGAGTTCGGCGAAGGCGCCGAGGTCCTCGGGGGTGCGCAGCGGCGAGCGCCGGGCGCCGACCCGGACCCGGCCGCCGAGCAGTTGCAGCGAGGTGTCCAGCTCCAGGCAGACCCGCACCTCGGCGTCGCCGCCGCGGGCCGCGTCGATCAGGTCCAGCTGGGCCGGGTCGTCCAGGACGACGGTGATCTCGCGGGCGGCCTCCGGGTCGGCGGTCAGTTCGGCGTAGCCGGCCCGGTCGGCGGAGGGGTAGGCGAGCAGGATGTCGCGGACGCCGGTGCGGGCCAGCCAGAGCGACTCGTCCAGGGTGAAGCTCATCACCCCGAGGAAGCCGTCCACGGCGAGGGCCCGTTCCAGCAGTGCCCGGCAGCGGATCGACTTGCTGGCCAGCCGGATCGGCTTGCCGCCGGCCCGGCGGACCAGGTCGGCGGCGTTCGCGTCGAACGCGGCGAGGTCCACGACGGCCACCGGCCCGTCCAGGTGGGCGGTGGCGCGGTCGTACCGGAGGCGGTCGGAGACCGGGGCGGGTGCGGTCGCGGGCGCGTCGAGGATCACCATGGCCGCAGGGTGCCACACCGCGCTACCGGTGGGTAGGCCCCGTGCGCGGGGAGCGTGCGGGGAAATGGGGCCGCTCGCGCGCGGTGGCATAGGGTCGGGCGGGTGGACCGCAAAGACTTCTCCAACCCGGCGTTCGTCGGCAAGAGCATCCCGAATCCCGGCTTCTCCGACGACGACGGCACCGCCGACCAGGCGCTCACCGAGGCCCTCGCCCGCTGGTCGCAGGACCGCGCGGCCGAGCCGGAGGTGCTGGCGGCGCTGACCCCCACCCGGCTGATGGTCCCGATCGTCGCGATCCTCGGCGAGGTCGAGGTGGACGCGAACGGGCACCGGCACGAGAAGACCAGCGACATGGCCGTCCCGGTGCTGGAGGCCCCGGACGGGCGCCGCGCGCTGCCGGCGTTCACCTCGCTCGACTCGCTCGCCCGCTGGCGCGCCGACGCCCGCCCGGCGCCGACCGCGGCCCCGCAGGCCGCGATGGTGGCCTTCTCGGAGCGCGCCGACACCCTGCTGATCGACCCGGCCGGGCCGGTGCCGTTCCTGCTGAGCGGTGCCCGGCTGCGGGCGCTGGCGGAGAACCGCGCGTTCCTGCCGCCGGTCCGGGACCCGGAGGTGCGCGAGGCGGTCCGCGGGCTGCTGGCGGCCGAGCCGCAGGTGGTCACCGGGCTGCTGGCGGCCTCGGAGGACTCGGACGGTGTGCTCGCGGTGGTCTTCGACCCGGCGCTGGACCAGGCCGGGCTGCAGGCGGCCGCCCAGCGGGTCGGACAGGCCGTGGCCGCCGACCCGGTGCTGCGGGTGCGGCTGGACCGGGGGCTGGACCTCGCGGTGCTGCCGGCCGGCGCGGAGCTGCCGGGGGAGCCGCTTTACAAGCGGTAGACGTGAGAAAGGAGCGGCACACGTGTGCCGCTCCTTTCCCCGTCCGGACGTCAGGAGTAGACCGGCCCGGTGAACTTCTCGCCCGGCCCCGCGCCCGGCGCGTCCGGGACGACGGACGCCTCGCGGAACGCGAGCTGGAGCGAGCGCAGCCCGTCCCGCAGCGGCGCGGCGTGGAAGTTGCTGATCTCCGGGGCGCCGGCGGTGACCAGCCCGGCGAGCGCGGTGATCAGCTTGCGGGCCTCGTCCAGGTCCTTGTCCTTGTCGCCGCCCTCGGCGAGACCGCACTTGACCGCGGCGGCGCTCATCAGGTGCACGGCGACGGTGGTGATCACCTCGACGGCCGGGACCTCGGCGATGTCGCGGGTGAGGTCGTCGAAGCCGATCGCGTCGTCGTCCGCGCCGGGGTTCTGGGTGGGCTCGCTGCTCAAGGGTGGCTCGTTCCGTTGTGCCGTGTGGGTACACGTGGAGCGTACAAGGGGGTCCGCGCCGGGGCGGAATAGCGTTCGACCGCGTGACGCTGTAAGCTTCGAGACTGACCGGCCGGGATCCCGTATGGGCACTCGGCCAGCAAGTGGAGGCTCCACTGAGGAGGCCCGAGAGGGCAACCGCGAAAGTCTCCCACCTTGTCGGCCTCGCGGCCGACGGGTCCCGGTCCGCGACGGGCGCCCCTGGTGCCGAGTCGCCGCAGCGCCCCTCACCGGGCGCAGCCCCCGGTTGTGTGGAGCCCCGCTTGTACCGAGCGGGGCTTTTTTCGTGTGGCGGTGTACGTAGCCGGACAGCGCAGCACGAATGAAGCCCCGCCCAGTGGTCGAGTCCACTACGTGCGACCGCCGTCCGACGGCCGCATCGCAGAAGGTGCAACCGAGGAGGCCCCATCAGCACCGAGCCCCGCATCAACGACCGGATTCGCGTCCCCGAGGTGCGACTCGTCGGTCCCAGCGGCGAGCAGGTCGGCATCGTGCCGCTTGCCAAGGCGCTGGAGCTCGCGCAGGAGTACGACCTCGACCTGGTCGAGGTCGCGGCGACCGCCCGGCCGCCGGTGTGCAAGCTCATGGACTACGGCAAGTTCAAGTACGAGTCGGCCATGAAGGCCCGTGAGGCGCGCAAGAACCAGGCGCACACGGTCATCAAGGAGATGAAGCTCCGGCCGAAGATCGACCCGCACGACTATGACACCAAGAAGGGTCACGTCGTCCGGTTCCTCAAGCAGGGCGACAAGGTCAAGATCACGATCATGTTCCGCGGTCGTGAGCAGTCCCGCCCCGAGCTGGGCTTCCGTCTGCTCCAGCGGCTCGCCGACGACGTCCAGGACCTGGGCTTCGTCGAGTCCTCGCCCAAGCAGGACGGCCGTAACATGATCATGGTTCTTGGCCCGCACAAGAAGAAGACCGAGGCGATGGCCGAGGCCCGCGCCCTCGCGGACGCCCGCAAGGCCGAGCGTCAGGGCCGCACCGGCGGCCCCGACGCCGCTGCGGACATCGAGGACGAGGACGTCGTGACCGACGTCGAGGACGTCGTGACCGAGGCCGAGGACGCCCCGGCCGAGGCGCCGGCCGTCGAGGCCGACGCTCCGGTCGAGCAGCCGGCCGCCTCCCAGGGCGCCTGAGCCCTCACCGGCCAGGAGGCCCGGGAGACCGGCCCCCAGGGTGACGGGGCGTCCCGCCCGGTCACCGCAGATCCATCCAGTTCACGCCCGCGCGGCGCACGTCGCGCGGGCGCGGACGGGACTGACGAGGAGATACGGCGAAATGCCGAAGCAGAAGACGCACAGTGGCGCCAGCAAGCGCTTCAAGATCAGTGGCTCTGGCAAGGTGCTGCGCGAGCGCGCCGGCCGCCGCCACCTCCTGGAGCACAAGCCCTCGACGCTGACCCGCAAGCTGGCCGGGACCGTCGAGCTGGCCCCCGCTGACGCCAAGAAGATCAAGAAGCTTCTCGGCAAGTGATCGCCCTCCCGCCCGGCGCGAGCCGTGAGCGGGGCAGCTGATCCTTCCCGACCCATTCGAATGACGGACCACGTGAAGTAGTCCGTGGTCCAACCCAAGGAGTAATCAAGTGGCACGCGTCAAGCGGGCAGTCAACGCCCACAAGAAGCGCCGGGTCATCCTGGAGCGCGCCAGCGGCTACCGTGGCCAGCGTTCGCGCCTGTACCGCAAGGCCAAGGAGCAGGTCACCCACTCGCTGGTCTACAACTTCAACGACCGCAAGAAGCGCAAGGGCGACTTCCGTCAGCTGTGGATCCAGCGCATCAACGCTGCGGCCCGTGCCAACGGCATCACCTACAACCGCTTCGTGCAGGGCCTGAAGGCCGCCAGCGTCGAGATCGACCGCAAGATGCTGGCCGACCTGGCCGTCAACGACCCGGGTGCGTTCGCCTCCCTGGTCGAGGTCGCCCAGAAGGCGCTGCCGGCCGACGTGAACGCCCCGAAGGCCGCCGCGGACGCCGCCTGATCTTCCGAGATCGGTTGAGCTCTGACCGGACCCGCAGGCTCGCCTGCGGGTCCGGTCCTGCTTTCGCCCCCCTCCTTCAGCGCCCTCAGAGATCGAGACCATGCCGAGCACCGACACCCCCCTGCTGACCTCCCTGCGCTCGCCGCGCGTCGTCGCCGCCCGCCGGCTGGCCAAGCGAAGCCAGCGCGGCAAGGAGCGCCGCTTCCTGGTCGAGGGCCCGCAGGCCGTCCGGGAGGCCGTCGCCTTCGGCAGGCTGCCGGGCAGCGGCGAGCACGCCGTGGTCGAGGTCTACACGACCCAGGAGGCCGCCGAGCGGCACGCCGGCATCGTCGAGGCCGCCCTGGCGGAGGGGCTGCCGGTGCTGACCGCCACCGACGAGGTGATCGCCGACATCTGCGACACCGTGACCCCGCAGGGCATCGTGGCGCTCTGCCGCTTCATCGACACCCCGTTCGACGAGGTGCTCAGGGCCCGCCCCAAGCTGGTCGCGGTCCTCGCCCACGTGCGCGACCCCGGGAACGCCGGCACGGT
This sequence comes from Kitasatospora sp. NPDC001225, assembly GCF_053597855.1. Classification (NCBI taxonomy): domain Bacteria; kingdom Bacillati; phylum Actinomycetota; class Actinomycetes; order Kitasatosporales; family Streptomycetaceae; genus Kitasatospora; species Kitasatospora sp. NPDC001225. Next base: position 39,855 of record NZ_JBSFJC010000069.1, on the reverse strand, counting down.
GCTGCGCACCGCCGACGCGGCCGGCGCGGACGCCGTGGTGCTCACCGACGCCTCGGTGGACCTCTACAACCCGAAGGCCGTCCGGGCCTCCGTGGGCAGCCTGTTCCACCTGCCGGTGGCGGTCGGCGTGCCGGTCGAGGAGGCCGTCGGCAGGCTGCGCGAGGCCGGTGTCCGGGTGCTCGCCGCGGACGGCGCGGGGGAGCGGGACCTGGACCAGGAGCTGGACGAGGGCACGCTGGGCGCGCCCGGCGCATGGGTGTTCGGCAACGAGGCGTGGGGGCTTCCGGAGGAGACCCGCGCGCTCACCGACGAGGTCGTGCGCGTTCCGATCCACGGCCACGCCGAGAGCCTCAACCTGGCCACGGCCGCGGCCGTCTGCCTGTACGCCTCGGCCCGGGCGCAGCGTTCGCCCGGCGGCTGCCGCTCGAACGCCTGACGCACCCGGGGGCGCACCGGGATCTCCCCGTTGCAAGCCCTACTACACCCGCCTGGGAGACGCTAGGGTCTGCCTCTGTGGGGGGAACGGCACGGTGGGTAATCGGGGAGGCAACCCATGGTCGGCAGCGGGCCAGAGCTCGACCCGGACGACCTGCCGGACGGCCTGGTGGTCGCGGACGCGCTGGGCCGGGTGGTCTGCTTCAACCGGGCCGCGGCCCGGCTCACCGGCGTGCTCCCGCAGGCCGCGCTCGGCAGCGGGCTGGAGGACGCCCTCCCGCTGGAGGACCTGGACGGCCGCCGCTGGTGGCAGCTGACCGACCCGTACGGCGGCCTGGCCATCCGCACCGGCCAGCCGGAGCGCAACCTGCTGCTGCCCGGCGGGCGTGAGGTGCTGGTCTCCGCCCGGTACGTGCGCGGCGCCCCGGGCGGGCCGCTGGAGCGCCTGGTGATCGCGCTGCGCGGCACCGAGGCCCGGCGCCGCACCGAGCGCAGCCACGCCGAGCTGATCGCCACCGTGGCGCACGAGCTGCGCTCCCCGCTGACGAGCGTCAAGGGCTTCACGGCGACGCTGCTGGCCAAGTGGGAGCGGTTCACCGACGGGCAGAAGCGGCTGATGCTGGAGACCGTGGACGCCGACGCCGACCGGGTCACCCGGCTGATCGCCGAGCTGCTGGACATCTCCCGGATCGACGCCGGCCGGCTGGAGCTGCGCAAGCAGGTGGTGGACCTGGCGGCGGCGGTGCGCCGGCACGTCGAGCGCAAGGTCGCCACCGGCATCCCCGAGGACCGCTTCGACATCCGGATCAGCGAGCCGCTGACCGTCCTGTGGGCCGACCCGGACAAGGTCGACCAGGTGCTGGCCAACCTGCTGGAAAATGCGGTGCGGCACGGTGAGGGAACTGTCACGATCGAGGTGGCACCGGCCAAGGAGGTCGTCGAGGCGCCCGTCTGGGAGCGCAACGGCACCCCGCCCCGCATCGTGGAAGGTACGGCGGTCACCGTGAGCGACGAAGGCAGCGGCATCCCCGAGGAGGCGGTGCCGCGCGTCTTCACCCGCTTCTGGCGCGGCTCCAAGCGCGGCGGTACGGGCCTGGGCCTCTACATCGTCAAGGGCATCGTGGAGGCCCACGGCGGCTCGATCCGCGTCGACCGCGCGCCCGGCGGCGGCGCCCGGTTCCGATTTATCCTGCCCGCCGGGGTGCCCGACTTCATGCTCTGAGCGCCGGGGCAGGTCGGACGTCGTTCCCCCCGGACGGGCTTCGCGGCAGCGGTGATACACGCTGCGACTACACTCGACCTTTGGCGTTGGCCCAAAGACCTTGAGCACGGACGAGCAGGAGCACGGGAAAGATAGAGATGTCGGCACCCAACAAGTCGTACGACCCGGTCGAGGTCGAGGCCCTCAAGCCCGAGGTGGTGGAGCAGGCGCGGGACGAGGCGGTCGCCGCGTTCGCCGCCGCCGGCTCCCTGGACGAGCTGAAGCAGGCCAAGGTCGCCCACACCGGCGACCGCTCCGCGCTCTCGCTCGCCAATCGCGAGATCGGGGCCCTGCCCCCGCACGCCAAGGCGGCCGCCGGAAAGCTGATCGGTCAGGCCCGCGGGGCCGTCAACAAGGCCCTCGCCCAGCGGCAGGCCGAGCTGGAGGCGGAGCGGGACGCCCGTGTGCTGGTCGAGGAGGCGGTGGACGTCACGCTGCCGTACGACCGCGCTCCGCGCGGCGCCCGGCACCCGCTGACCACCATGGCCGAGCGCATCGAGGACACCTTCGTCGCGATGGGCTACCAGGTCGCGGAGGGCCCCGAGGTCGAGGCCGAGTGGCTCAACTTCGACGCCCTCAACCTGGGCCCGGACCACCCGGCCCGCTCGATGCAGGACACCTTCTGGGTCCAGGCCCCGGACGGCTCCGCGGACTCCGGCGTGGTGCTGCGCACCCAGACCTCCCCGGTCCAGGCCCGCACCATGCTCGACCGCGAGCCCCCGCTCTACGTGGTCTGCCCCGGCCGGGTCTACCGGACGGACGAGCTGGACGCCACCCACACCCCGGTCTTCCGCCAGGTCGAGGGCCTCGCGGTGGACGAGGGCATCACCTTCGCGGACCTCAAGGGCACCATCGAGGTGCTGGTCGAGAAGCTGATCGGCGGCGGCCTGGAGCTGCGCTGGCGCCCGTCGTACTTCCCGTTCACCGAGCCGAGCGCGGAGATCGACCTCCAGTGCTTCGTGTGCCGCGGCGAGAGCGTCGGCAACCCGGACCGCCCGTGCCGGACCTGCTCCTCCGAGGGCTGGATCGAGCTCGGCGGCTGCGGCGTGGTCAACCCGCGGGTGCTGGTCGCCTGCGGTGTCGACCCGAACCGCTACAGCGGGTTCGCCTTCGGCCTGGGCCTGGAGCGGATCCTGATGAATCGTCACAACGTCGCCGACATGCGCGACATGGTCGAGGGTGACGTCCGCTTCACCCTCCCGTTCGGGATGGAGATCTGATGCGCGTCCCGCTTTCCTGGCTGCGCGAGTACGTCGACCTGCCGGCCGGCGAGACCGGCCGTGACGTCGCGGAGCGCCTGGTCCGGGCCGGCCTGGAGGTCGAGACCGTCGAGCAGATCGGCGCGGACTTCAAGGGCCCGCTGGTGGTCGGCGAGGTGCTCTCCATCGAGGAGCTGTCCGGCTTCAAGAAGCCGATCCGGCACTGCTTCGTGAACGTCGGCGACGCCAACGGTACCGGCGACCCGCAGGAGATCGTCTGCGGTGCGACCAACTTCGCCGTCGGCGACAAGGTCGTGGTCGTGCTCCCGGGCGCCGTCCTGCCCGGCCCGTTCCCGATCGCGGCCCGCAAGACCTACGGCCACACCTCGGCCGGCATGATCTGCTCCGCCCGCGAGCTGGGCATGGGCGACGACCACAACGGCATCATCGTGCTCCCGCCGGAGTACGAGCCCGGCACCGACGCCATCGAGCTGCTCCAGCTCGTCGACGAGGTGCTCGACATCGCCGTCACCCCGGACCGCGGCTACTGCCTGTCCATGCGCGGTGTGGCCCGCGAGGCCGCCGCCGCGTACGGGCTGCCGCTGGCCGACCCGGCGCTGCTCGACGTGCCGCCGGCGAACTCCTTCGGCTACCTGGTGAAGGTCAACGACCAGACCGGCTGCGACCGCTTCGTGGCCCGTACGGTCGTCGGCGTCGACCCGAACGCCAAGTCCCCGATCTGGCTGCAGCGCCGGCTCCAGAAGTCGGGCATCCGCCCGATCTCGCTGACCGTCGACATCACCAACTACGTGATGCTGGAGGTCGGCCAGCCGCTGCACGCCTACGACAAGCAGCGCGTGGACGGCCCGATCACGGTCCGCCGGGCGGCGCAGGGCGAGACCCTCACCACCCTCGACGGGGTCGAGCGCAAGCTCTCCGCCGAGGACCTGCTGATCTGCGACAACAGCGGCCCGATCGGCCTGGCCGGCGTGATGGGCGGCGCCTCCACCGAGATCCTCGACCCGGCCGCAGGCCCGGGCACCACCGAGGTGATCATCGAGGCGGCGCACTTCGACGCGGTCGCCATCGCCCGCAGCGCCAAGCGGCACAAGCTGCCCTCCGAGGCGTCCAAGCGCTTCGAGCGCGGCGTCGACCCGGAGGCCACCCGCGCCGCCGCGCAGCGCGCCGTCGACCTGCTGGTCCTGATCGCCGGCGGCACCGCCGAGGCCGGGGTCACCGACATCGCGGCCCCGCACCCGGTGCGCACCATCACCATCGCCGCCGACCTGCCCGACCGGGTCGCCGGCACCGGGTACGGCCGCGAGACCGTCACCCGGCGCCTGCAGGAGATCGGCTGCTCGGTCTCCGGCGCCGACGTCCTGGAGGTCACCCCGCCGACCTGGCGGCCCGACCTCACGGACCCGTACGACCTCGCAGAGGAGGTCATCCGGCTGGAGGGCTACGACAACGTCCCCGCCCGGATGCCCAACGTCCCCCCGGGCAAGGGTCTGACCGAGGCCCAGCGGGTGCACCGTCGGATCGGCGTCGCGCTGGCCGCGGCCGGCTACGTCGAGGTCAACAACTACCCGTTCCTCGGCGAGCCCGCCTTCGAGGCGCTCGGCCTGGAGGCGGACGACCGGCGCCGCCGCACGGTGAAGCTGGTCAACCCGCTGAACGACGAGGAGCCGGCGCTGCGCACCACGCTGCTGCCGGGCCTGCTCGGCGCGCTGCGCCGCAACGTCGGCCGGGGCAACACCGACCTGGCGGTCTTCGAGACCGGCACGGTCTTCCTGCCCAAGGACGAGCTGAGCGTGGCCCCGCGTCCGGCGGTCGACCACCGGCCCAGCGACGAGGAGCTGGCCGCGCTGGACGCCGCGCTGCCGGACCAGCCGCGCCGGATCGCCGTCGCCCTCGCGGGCGAGCGGCTGCCGTCGGGCTGGTGGGGCAAGGGCTCCCAGGCCTCCTGGGCGGACGCCGTCGAGGCGGCCCGCACGGTGGCCCGTGCGGCCGGCGTCGAACTGACCGTCCGCCAGGGCCAGTTGGCGCCGTGGCACCCGGGCCGCTGCGCCGAGCTGCTGGTGGCCGGCACCGACCGGGTGGTCGGCCACGCCGGCGAGCTGCACCCGCGGGTGGTCAAGGCGCTCGGGCTGCCGGCCCGTACCGCCGCGATGGAGATCGACGTCGACCTGCTGACGGCGGACGGCGCCGAGCGCGTCAACGGCCCGGCGGTCTCCGGCTTCCCGGTGGCCACCCAGGACGTCGCGCTGATCGTCGACACCGCCGTCCCGGCGGCCGACGTCGAGGCCGCGCTGCGGGCCGGCGCGGGCGAACTGCTGGAGGCCATCCGGCTGTTCGACGTGTTCACCGGCGAGCAGGTCGGCGAGGGCCGGAAGTCGCTGGCGTACGCGCTGCGCTTCCGCGCGGTCGACCGCACGCTGACCGCCGACGAGGCCACCGCCGCCCGTGAGGCGGCCGTCGCCGAGGCCGTCGCCCGCACCGGCGCGGTGCTGCGCGGCGCCTGACGCGGCAGCGCCCGAGGAGGGCCCCGCCCCCGGACCACGAGTCCGGGGCGGGGCCCTCTCCGTTTTCCCGGTGTTGCCCTGCCGTTCCCCGGCTCGACCCGGCGGTGGCCCCAGGTGTCCCGAGCCGGTCCAGCGGCCCTCAAGATCTCTTGAAGAGGTTCGGTCAAAACCCTTGCGGGAGCCGGGCCGAGAGCGTTTCCTTTTTCTCGTTAGGAAAGTTTCCTAACCCCACGAGGAATCGGAGCGTCCCATGCGCCCTCAGCCCCGTCGTGCCCTCCGCATCGCCCTCGCCGCCGCCCTGGTGGCCGCGCCGCTGACCGTCGCGGCCACCTCGGCGGCCCAGGCCGCCCCGTCGCCCGCCGCCCCCGTCCAGCTCAAGGGCGTCGGGCTGGACGACCCGCACAAGAAGGACATCGCCATGCAGCTGGTGTCCAGCGCGGAGAACTCGTCGCTGGACTGGAAGGCCCAGTACAAGTACATCGAGGACATCAAGGACGGCCGCGGCTACACCGCCGGCATCATCGGCTTCTGCTCCGGCACCGGTGACATGCTGGACCTGGTCCAGCACTACACCGACCTCAAGCCCGGCAACATCCTGGCCAAGTACCTGCCGGCGCTGAAGAAGGTCAACGGCAGCGAGTCGCACGCCGGGCTGGGCTCCGCGTTCGAGAAGGACTGGGCCACCGCCGCCAAGGACACCGTCTTCCAGCAGGCCCAGAACGACGAGCGCGACCGGGTGTACTTCAACCCCGCCGTCAACCAGGCCAAGAGCGACGGCCTGCGCGCGCTCGGCCAGTTCGCCTACTACGACGCCATCGTCATGCACGGCCCGGGCAACAGCTCGGACAGCTTCGGCGGCATCCGCGCCGCCGCCCTGAAGAAGGCCAAGACCCCCGCCCAGGGCGGCGACGAGGCCACCTACCTCAAGGCCTTCCTGGACGCCCGCAAGGTGGTCATGAAGAAGGAGGAGGCGCACTCCGACACCAGCCGGGTCGACACCGAGCAGCTGGTCTTCCTCAACGCCAAGAACTTCGACCTCAACCCGCCGCTGAAGTGGAAGGTCTACGGCGACAGCTACGCCATCAACAGCTGACGCCGGCAAGGCGAAAGGGCCCGGCGGCTGGTTCACAGCCGCCGGGCCCCGCCGTTCGCGCGCGCAGGGGTGTCAGGCGCTCGCGGTGTAGTCGTAGAAGCCCCGGCCGGACTTGCGGCCCAGCAGGCCCGCGTCGACCATCCGGGAGAGCAGCGGGGGAGCGGCGTACAGCGGCTCCTTGTACTCGTCGTACATCGACTCGGCGATCGAGACGATGGTGTCCAGGCCGATCAGGTCGCACAGCCGCAGCGGGCCCATCGGGTGGGCGCAGCCGGCCTCCATGCCCTTGTCGATGTCGGAGGCGGTGGCCACGCCCGTCTCGAACATCCGCACCGCGGACAGCAGGTACGGCACCAGCAGCGCGTTGACCACGAAGCCGGCCCGGTCGCGGGCGCGGATCGGCTCCTTGCCGAGCACCTGGGAGGCGAAGGCCTCGACGCGCTCGGTGGTGGTCGCCGAGGTGGTCAGGGTCGGGATGACCTCGACCAGCTTCTGCACCGGCGCCGGGTTGAAGAAGTGCAGGCCGATCACCTGCTCCGGGCGGGTGGTGGCGGCGGCCAGCTTCACGATCGGGATCGAGGAGGTGTTGGAGGCGAGGATCGCGTCGCGGCGCTCGACCACCCGGTCCAGGGTCTCGAAGATCTTGACCTTGATGTCCTCGCGCTCGGCGACGGCCTCGACCACCAGGTCGCGGTCGGCGAAGTCGGAGAGCTCGACGGTGAAGGACAGCCGGGCCAGCGCCTCGTCCCGCTGCTCGGGGCTCAGCTTGCCCCGCTTGACCGCCGTCTCCAGGGAGTTGGTCAGCCGGGTGCGGCCGAACTCCAGCGCCTCACCGCTGGCCTCCGACACCAGGACGTCCAGCCCGGCCCGGGCGAAGACCTCGGCGATGCCCGACCCCATCAGACCGCAGCCGATCACTCCGACGCGCGCGATGTCACTCACTCAGTTGCCCTTCGACGGTGCTGGGGGTCGCCCAGCTTTCGGGTGGCCCAGCGAGCTGCTGGACGACGGGCCGGTGTGCCGGAATGGGTGCACCGGTCACCGCCCCGACGACGTTACTACTCCGTACCGGCCAGTAGGTCACCCCCTCCCCGGCGTAGTGCCAGGGTCGGGCTTCACCCGAACGAGTGAGGCAGCGGCCCCGGACCCGTGTGCCCGGGGCCCGCTCCGCCCGGCTGCCGACAGAATGCCGCAGACGGGGCCGGGGGCGGACGCGGACAGGGCCGGGGACGTGAAGGGAGCACAGGGTGTCGACGGGATCGCTCGCAGGACAGGTCGCCCTGATCACCGGCGCGGGCCGGGGCATCGGCCGGGAGCTCGCCATCGGCCTGGCCGCCGAGGGGATGTCCGTCGGCCTGGTCGGCCGCACCCACGAGACGCTGACCGACACGCTCAAGGAGTGCGTCAAGCGCGGCTCCCGGGGCGTCGCGGTGACCGCCGACGTCACCCGACCCGGCTCGGTGCGCGAGGCCGTCCGGCTGGTCGAGCGCGATCTCGGGCCGATCGACCTGCTGGTCAACAACGCCGGCCTGGTCGACCGCGCCGAGGTGCCGATCTGGGAGACCGACGCGAACCAGTGGTGGCAGGTGATCGAGACCAACCTGCGCGGCCCCTACAACCTGCTGCGCTGCGTGCTCCCCGGCATGGTCGCCCGCCGGAGCGGCCGGGTGGTCAACCTCAACTCCGGCTTCGCGCTGCGCCCGGACGGCAACTACACCGCGTACGCCACGTCCAAGGGCGCGCTGCTCCAGCTCTCCGACAACATGGCGGACTCGCTCGCCCGCAACGGCGTCGTGGTCCTCGACGTCAGCCCGGGCGCGGTGGCCACCGACATGACCGCCGGGATGCCGATGTTCAAGGAGACGACGACCTGGGGCTCCATCCCGTACATGGTCGCGGTCACCGTGGACGCCGCCCGGGGCCGCTTCGACGGACTGCACGGGCGGTTCATCCACGCCGGCCGGGACGACCTGGAGGAGCTGGTCAACCGGGCGGACGCGATCCGCGCCGCGGACGCCCGTACGCTGCGGCTGCGTCCGTACAAGGACGACGATCCGATGGTCTGACCTGGGGCGTCCCCTGGGGCCCGTCAGACCGGTCCCGACCGCTCAGGCGCAGAGCTGGCTGGCGGTCACCGGCTTGAGCCCCGCCTTGGCCAGGCCGTCCAGGACACCGGGCAGCGCGTCCACCGTGCACTGGTGCCCCATGTGCAGCGCCACCACCGAGCCGCCGCGCACCGAGTTCAGCACCCGGCGCTGCAGCTCGGCCGCCGAGGGGTCGTTGTAGTCGCGCGGGTCGACGTCGAAGGACAGCACGTGCTCGTACCCGACCGCCTTGGCCTGCTCGCGCACCATCGGGGTGGCGTACTGCGCGGCGGAGGGCCGGAACCAGCGGCCGATCGAGCCGGTGAGCCGCTGCAGGCGCTCCGCGCACTGGGCGATCTCGGCGCGCGCCTGGTCCGGTGTCATGGCGGAGATGTTGAGGTGGTTCTGGGTGTGGTTGCCCAGCTCGTGGCCGCCGTCCAGGATCCGCCGGGCCATCTGCGGCTGCTGGTCGAGCCAGCTGCCGACGACCATCACGGTCAGCTTGGCGCCGCGCTGCTCGGCGATCTCCAGTAGGGCGGTGGCCAGCTTCGGGTCGCCGCTGCCGTGGACGGTGAGCGCCACGTTCTTCCCGGTGCGCGGCCCGTACGCGACCTCGACCGGGGTGCCGGGCGCGAGCGGCGGCAGCGCGGGCGGGGCCGGCGGGGCGCTGGGCTGGGCGGCGGCCGCGGCGGCGGTCGGCTCGGCGTCGGGCCGGGGCTCCGCCGGGGCGGTGGGCTCGGGGGAGGCCGGGCCCTCGCCGCCGTTCCAGGCCGGGTCGGTGGTGTGCTGCGGGTCCACCGTGCCGGGGTGCGCGGCGAGCGCCCCCGGGTCGGCCCGGCGGAGCGTGCCGGTGCCGCAGGCAGCCAGCAGCCCCCCGGTGGCGGCGAGGGCGGCGAGTCGGGCGGTGGTGCGCAGCACGCTGCGGCGGTCGGCAGTCATCGGCAGCCAGCATAGAGAGGACGGCTCGGGCGGGCGATCCGGGCCGAGCGTCCGGACCCTTCTTGACGTGCACACACTCCGTCACCGGGTGTTGCGTAAACCTGAACTCCCGCTGTTTCCACGGCGTGTCCTTGGATACGATCACCGCGCACCGCGTGTGGACGGGCGGTAGCCGAACTCTTCCGGCATGGCGCATTGGGGGCGGACAGGATGTACGAGGACAGCGCGGCGACCGGCCGGAGCACGGACACCGAGTGGGACTGGGGCAGGACCGGCGACTGGCAGCCGCCGAGCGAGCTGGACACCGGCGTCCCGCACACCGCCCGGATGTACGACTACTACCTCGGCGGCAAGGACAACTTCGAGGCCGACCGCAAGGCCGCCCAGGCCGCGATAGCCGCCTACCCCGCGCTGCCGCTGCTGGCCCGCACCAACCGGCAGTTCCTCGGCCGCGCGGTGGAGTACGTGGCGGGCCGGGGCGTGCGCCAGTTCGTCGACATCGGCACCGGCATCCCGGCGGTCGGCTCCACCAGCGAGGTCGCCCAGCGGGTCGCCCCGGACGCCCGGGTGGTGTACGTGGACAACGACCCGATCGTCGCCACCCACGCCCGCGCCCTGCTGGCCGGCCACCCCGCCGGGCACACCTCGGTGATCGAGGCCGACCTGCGCGACCCGGCCACGATCCTCGGCCACCCCGGGCTGGCCGGCGCCGTCGACCTCTCCCAGCCGGTCGCGCTGATGCTGGTCGCCGTCCTGCACTTCATCCGCGACGAGGAGGGCGCCCAGCAGATCGTCCGCACCCTGCGCGACGCGCTCGCCCCCGGCAGCGCGCTGATCCTCTCCCACGGCAGCCCCGACTTCGCCTCCCGCGAGAGCGCCGCCGAGGGCACCCGCATCTACCGCAGCGCCAGCGCCCCGCTCGTGCTGCGCCCGCGCTCCGGCGTCGAGCCCTTCTTCGGCGACTTCGACTTCGTCGGCCCCGGGCTCGTCCAGCTCCCGCTCTGGCGCCCCGTCGCGGGCCACGTGCCGACCTCCGAACTCCCCGAGGGCTGGCAGGACGTCTCCGCGTACGCCGGCGCCGCCTTCAAGCGGTAGTCGTCCGCTTCAAACGGCAGCTGTTCGCGCGCCCGGTCCCGGCGCCTCCCTCCTACGCCGGGACCGGACCGTCGAAGGCTACGGAACCCCACTGACAACCCCTCACCCCCGCGGCTACCCTGCGGCGTGACCACCACCGCCCTGCCGCCGCTGCCCGCCGACGTCGCCGAACTGCTGCGGGCCGTCGACGCCCCGCCCCGCCTGGTCGCCCACCTCGCGCTGGTGCACCGGGTCGCCGAGGAGATCGCCGGGTTCTGCGCCCGCGAAGGCCTGGCCTTCGACCGCGCGGCCGTCCTCTACGGCGCCGCCACCCACGACATCGGCAAGACCGTCCACCCCGAGGAGCTCTCCGCCCCCGGCTCCCGGCACGAGCCCGCCGGGCACGCCCTGCTGCTCGCCCACGGCGTCCCCGAGCACCTCGCCCGCTTCGCCCGCACCCACGCGAGCTGGGACGAGCCCGGCACCACCGTCGAGGACCTGCTGGTCGGCCTGGCCGACAAGGCCTGGAAGAACAAGCGGGTCCAGGACCTGGAGGACCTGGTCGTCGACCGCCTCGCCGCCGCCGGCGGGAAGGAGCGCTGGGAGGCCTTCCTCGCCCTGGACGACCTGCTCACCCGGATCGGCGAGGACGCCCCGCGCCGGCTCGCCGTCCAGGCCGCCCACCCGGTACGGACCGGGTGAAAACGGCGCGACAGGCCCGGCCGGCCGGTGTTAGCGTCCGCGGCATGGAACCCCTGAGCGAGAACGAGATCCGCGCGTCCTTCGTCAACTGCTCCAAGGGCGAGGCCCGCCGGCTCCACCTGCCCCGGGGTCTGGCCGAACTGCCCTGGGAGCAGCTGGACTTCCTCGGCTGGCGGGACCAGGGCGCGCCCGACCGGGCGTACCTGGTGGCGCCGTACGAGGGCGAGCCGGTCGGCGTGACGCTGCGCTCCTCGGTGATCCGGCGCAGCCTGACCAAGACCAACGTGTGCTCGCTGTGCATCACCGCGCACGCCGGGTCGGGGGTCGCGCTGCTCGCCGCCCGCCGGGCCGGGGCGGCCGGGCGCGAGGGCAACACGGTCGGCACGTACATCTGCGCCGACCTGGCCTGCTCGCTCTACGTGCGCGGGCTGAAGAAGTCCACGCTGGTCACCCGGCCCGACGAGTCGCTGCCGCTGGAGCTGCAGATCGACCGTACGGTGGGCAACCTCGGCGGCTTCCTCGCCAAGGTGCTCGCCACCGCGGACGTCGCGTAGCGGCTCCGCGCCGCTCAGTGCCCGCGCAGCTGGTCCAGGTCGCGGCGCTCCCGCTTGGTCGGCCGCCCGGCCCCGCGGTCCCGCGTCCCGGCCGCCGCGACGAACTCGCGCGGCGGCCGCGGCGGGCTGTTGTCGACCAGGCACTCCGCCGCGACGACGGCGCCGACCCGCTTGCGGATCAGCTTGCTCACCACCACGACCCGTTCGTGGCCCTCCTCGCGGAGCCGCACCTCGTCCCCGGGCTTCAGCGTCTGGGCGGGCTTGGCCCGCTCGCCGTTCACCCGGACGTGCCCGGCCCGGCAGGCGGCCGCCGCCAGCGCCCGCGTCTTGACCAGCCGGACCGACCAGATCCAGCTGTCCACCCGCACGCTTCCCTCGTGTTCAGCCATCCTGGGAGCCTACCCAAGGACGGCCTGCCCGCCCTCGGGCGGCGCCTCCTGGATCGCCCAGCCGTTCCCGTCCGGGTCGTTGAAGAACAGGAAGTTGTTCCACGCCTCGCCGTGCCCGTCCACCCGGGCCCCGGCCACGAAGTGCTGGACCGGGCTGACCTGCACACCGCGGGCCACCAGTTCGGCGTGCGCCTTCTCGATGTCCGGCACCACCAGCTGGAGTCCCTTGACCGATCCGGGCGGCGAGTCGATCACCCCCTTGCCCACCACGATGGAGCAGGCCGAACCCGGGGGCGTCAGCTGGATCACCCGGATCCCGTCCCGCAACAGGGTGTCGTGGTCGACGGTGAACCCGGCCTGCTCCTCGTAGAAGAGCTTCGAGCGGTCCACGTCGGAGACCGGGACCACCACGACTTCGAGTTTCCACTCCATCGCCCTCACCTCTCTCGGCCGGGCCCTTCCAGTATCCGTCCGTAACCGCCCCCGGGACCGTCGGATAGCCTGAGAACACGATGAATCCCCAGACCACGCCCGCCGCGACCCCGCCGGACACCTCCTTCACCACCCCGTGGGGCGCCTTCGCGCTCACCCGCTTCCCCGAGGACCCGCGCGAGCGGCTGCGGGCCTGGGACGCCGCCGACGAGTACCTGCTGCGCCACCTCGCGGGCGAGGCCGACAGCGCGGCCGGCACCGCGACGGAGCTGGCCGGCCGGACGGTCGCCGTCCTCGGCGACCGCTGGGGCGCGCTGACCACCGCGCTCGCCGAGTACCGGCCGGTCCAGATCACCGACTCCCACCTCGGCCGGCAGGCCACCCTGGCCAACCTGGCCCGGGCCGGCGCCGCCGTCGACGAGTCCCGGCTGCTCACCACCCGTGACGCCCCGCCGGAGCGGATCGACGTGCTGCTGGTGCGCGTGCCCAAGAGCCTGGCCCTGCTGGAGGACCAGCTGCACCGGCTCGCCCCCGCCGTCCACGAGGGCACCGTGGTGATCGGCACCGGCATGGTCACCGAGATCCACACCTCCACGCTCCGGCTCTTCGAGCGGATCCTCGGCCCGACCCGCACCTCGCTGGCCGCCCGCAAGGCCCGGCTGGTCTTCTGCACCCCGGACCGGGCGCTGGACCCCGGCCCCAACCCGTGGCCGCACCGCTACGCGCTGCCGCAGGACATCGGCCCCGCCTCCGGCCGTACGGTCGTCAACCACGCGGGCACCTTCTGCGCCGACCGGCTCGACATCGGCACCCGCTTCCTCCTCGCCCACCTGCCCGTCCCCGCCCCCGGCGCCCGGGTGGTGGACCTCGGCTGCGGCAATGGCGTGGTCGGCACGGCCGCCGCGCTGGCCGGGCCCGGCGCGGAGCTGGTGTTCGTGGACGAGTCGCACCAGGCGGTGGCCTCCGCCGAGGAGACCTTCCGCGCCAGCCTGGGCCCGGACGCCCCGGCCGAGTTCCTGGCCGCCGACGCCCTGGCCCGGGACGTGGTCGCCCCCGGTTCGGTGGACCTGGTGCTCAACAACCCGCCGTTCCACTCCCACCAGGCCACCACCGACGCCACCGCCTGGCGGATGTTCACCGGCGCCAAGCGGGCGCTGCGCCCCGGGGGCGAGCTCTGGGTGGTCGGCAACCGCCACCTCGGCTACCACGTCAAGCTGCGCCGCCTCTTCGGCAACTGCCAACTCGTCGCCGGGAACCCCAAGTTCGTGGTGCTGCGGGCCGTCAAGCGCTGACCCGGGCACCCCGCCCCGGCGGGGGTCCGGCACAACCTCCTTGCATGAATTTTCCGTCACGCGTATATTCATGCCAAGACTAAGGAGGAACGCCATGGCATTGCGAGTCGCCGTCGCCGGCGCGAGCGGTTACGCGGGCGGCGAGGTGCTGCGCCTGCTGCTCGGCCACCCGGAGATGGAGATCGGGGCGCTGACCGGCGGCTCGAACGCGGGCACCAGGCTGGGCCAGCTCCAGCCGCACCTCCGCCCGCTCGCCGACCGCGTCCTCGAAGCCACCACCCCCGAGGTGCTGGCCGACCACGACGTGGTGTTCCTGGCCCTGCCGCACGGTCAGTCCGCCGCCGTCGCCGAGGAGCTCGGCCCGAACGTCCTGGTGATCGACTGCGGCGCCGACTTCCGGCTCAAGGCCGCCGCCGACTGGGAGCAGTTCTACGGCACCGCGCACGCCGGCACCTGGCCCTACGGCCTGCCCGAACTCCCCGGCCACCGCGCCGCGTTGAAGGGCAGCAACCGGATCGCCGTACCCGGCTGCTACCCGACGGCCGTCTCCCTGGCGCTGTTCCCCGCCTACGCCGCGCAGCTCGCCGAACCGGAGGCCGTGGTGGTCGCCGCCTCCGGCACCTCCGGCGCCGGCAAGGCCGCCAAGCCGCACCTGCTGGGCAGCGAGGTGATGGGCAGCGTCAGCCCGTACGGCGTCGGCGGCGTCCACCGGCACACCCCGGAGATGGCGCAGAACCTCTCCCCGGTCGCGGGCGAGCCGGTCACCGTCTCCTTCACCCCCACCCTCGTCCCGATGCCGCGCGGCATCCTCGCCACCTGCTCGGCCAAGGCCAGGCCCGGGGTGACGGCCCGGAGCCTGCGCGCCGCCTACACCGAGGCGTTCGCGGACGAGCCCTTCGTCCACCTGCTGCCCGAGGGGCAGTGGCCGCAGACCAGCAGCGTCTACGGCGCCAACACCGCCCTGGTCCAGGTCGCCCTGGACACCGCCGCCGGGCGGATCATCGCGATCAGCGCGATCGACAACCTGGTCAAGGGCACCGCCGGCGGCGCGGTGCAGAGCATGAACATCGCCCTGGGCCTGCCCGAGGAGCTCGGCCTGCCCGTGAACGGAGTCGCACCGTGAGCAAGAGCACCAACGTCGGAGTGACCGCCGCCAAGGGCTTCCGGGCCGCCGGTGTGACCGCCGGCATCAAGGCCTCCGGCACCCCCGACCTCGCCCTGGTGGTCAACGACGGCCCCTCGCTCGCCGCGGCCGGCGTCTTCACCGCCAACCGGGTCAAGGCCGCGCCGGTGCTCTGGTCCGAGCAGGTCCTCAAGGGCGGCCAGGTCTCCGCCGTCGTCCTCAACTCCGGTGGCGCCAACGCCTGCACCGGCCCGCTCGGCTTCCAGGACACCCACGCCACCGCGGAGAAGGCCGCCGCGGAGCTGGGCCTCAACGCGGGCGAGGTCGCCGTCGCCTCCACCGGCCTGATCGGCGTCCGGCTGCCGATGGACCTCCTGCTGCCCGGCGTCGCCCTGGCCGCCGGCGCGCTCGGCGAGGACGGCGGCGAGGCCGCCGCGATCGCCATCAAGACCACCGACACCGTGCACAAGACCGCCGAGTACACCAGCCCGGCCGGCTGGACGGTCGGCGGCATGGCCAAGGGCGCGGGCATGCTCGCCCCGAGCCTCGCCACCATGCTGGTCGTCCTCACCACCGACGCCGACCTGGACAGCGCCGCCCTGGACGACGCGCTGCGCGGCGCCACCCGCACCACCTTCGACCGGATCGACTCCGACGGCTGCATGTCGACCAACGACACCGTGCTGCTGCTCGCCTCCGCCGCCTCCGGCACCGTCCCGGACCGGGCCGAGTTCGCCGAGGCCGTCCGCACGGTCAGCGCCGACCTGGCCCGCCAGCTGATCGGCGACGCCGAGGGCGCGAGCAAGGAGATCCGGATCGACGTCACCGGCGCCGCCACCGAGGACGACGCGGTCGAGGTCGCCCGGACGATCAGCCGCAACAACCTGCTCAAGTGCGCCATCCACGGCGAGGACCCCAACTGGGGCCGGGTGCTGGCCGCGATCGGCACCACCTCCGCCGCCTTCGACCCGGACGGGCTGGACGTCGCCATCAACGGCGTCTGGGTCTGCAAGTCCGGCGGCGTCGGCGAGGACCGCGACCTGGTCGACATGAAGGGCCGCGAGGTCGTCATCACCGCGAACCTCAACGCCGGTACGGCGGGCGCCACGCTGTGGACCAACGACCTGACGGCCGACTACGTCCACGAGAACAGCGCCTACTCGACCTGATCCGCGCCGCTCCACCCGAGCCCGCCTGATCCGCGACATCCCCCCGGCCCGCGGCCGGGGGGACCCCCATCGACGAGGGAAACCCGTGCAGATCGCACCCAAGGGCGAACAGGCCCGCAACAACACCGCGTTGCCCAAGGCCATGACGCTGATCGAGGCGCTGCCGTGGCTGGAGCGCTTCCACGGCAAGACCGTCGTGATCAAGTTCGGCGGCAACGCCATGGTGGACGACGGCCTCAAGTCCGCCTTCGCCCAGGACGTCGTCTTCCTGCGCTACGCCGGGCTGCACCCCGTCGTGGTGCACGGCGGCGGCCCCCAGATCAGTGCCCAACTCGACCGGCTGGGCCTGGAGTCGAGCTTCACCAACGGCCTGCGGGTCACCACCCCGGAGACCATGGACGTGGTCCGGATGGTGCTGGCCGGCCAGGTGCAGCGCGAGCTGGTCGGCCTGCTCAACGAGCACGGCCCGTTCGCGGTCGGCATGACCGGCGAGGACGCCCACACCATGACGGCGGTCAAGCGCTACGCCGTGGTGGACGGCGAGCAGGTCGACATCGGCCTGGTCGGCGACATCGTCAACATCGAGGCCGGCGCCGTGAAGGCGATGATCGCCGACGGCCGCATCCCGGTCATCTCCTCGATCGCCCGCGGCACCGACGGCCACGTCTACAACATCAACGCCGACACCGCCGCCTCCGCCCTCGCGGTCGCGCTCGGCGCCGAGATGCTCGTCGTCCTCACCGACGTCGAGGGCCTCTACAAGGACTGGCCGGAATCCGACGACGTGATCAGCCAGCTCAGCGCGAGCGAGCTGGAGGAGCTGCTGCCCGAGCTGGCCAGCGGCATGCTCCCCAAGATGGAGGGCTGCCTGCGGGCCGTCCGCTCCGGCGTGGGCACCGCCCGCGTCCTGGACGGCCGGGTCCAGCACAGCCTGCTGCTGGAGATCTTCACCGACGAGGGCATCGGCACGATGGTCGTGCCGGACGACGAAACGACCGTGACCGGGGGACTGGCATGAGCGGCACGACTGGCACCGACAGCACGACCGGCGCGACGGGTGCGACGAGTACGACGGGTACGACCCACAACGAGCAGCTCGCCGAGCGCTGGCAGCACGCCTTCACCGACAACTACGGCACCCCCCGCATCCCGCTGGTGCGCGGCGAGGGCAGCAAGCTCTGGGACGCCGACGGCAAGGAGTACACCGACCTGCTCGGCGGCATCGCCGTCAACGCCCTCGGCACCGCCCACCCGGCCGTCGTCGAGGCGGTGAGCCGGCAGATCGCCACCCTGGGCCACGTCTCCAACCTCTTCATGGCCGAGCCCACCATCGCGCTCGCCGAGCGGCTGCTGGAGCTGGACGGCCGCCCGGGCGGCCGGGTGTTCTTCTGCAACTCCGGCGCCGAGGCCAACGAGGCCGCCTTCAAGATCAGCCGGCGGACCGGCCGCACCCACCTGGTCGCCCTCCAGGGCGCCTTCCACGGCCGCACCATGGGCGCCCTCGCGCTCACCGGCCAGCCCGCCAAGCAGGACCCGTTCCGCCCGCTGCCCGGCGACGTCACCCACGTCCCGCTCGGCGACGTCGAGGCGCTGCGCGCGGCCGTCACCACCGAGACGGCCGCCGTCTTCCTGGAGCCCGTCCAGGGCGAGAACGGCGCGATCCCGCTGCCCGAGGGCTACCTGAAGGCGGCCCGCGAGATCACCCGGGCCACCGGCACCCTGCTGGTGCTGGACGAGATCCAGACCGGCGTCGGCCGCACCGGCCACTGGTTCGCCCACCAGGCGGACGAGGGCGTGGAGCCGGACGTGGTCACCCTGGCCAAGGCGCTCGGCGGCGGCCTGCCGATGGGCGCGGTGCTCGCCTTCGGGCCGGCCGCCGAGCTGCTCACCCCGGGCCAGCACGGCACCACCTTCGGCGGCAACCCGGTGGCCGCCGCGGCCGGGCTCGCGGTGCTGGACACCATCGAGTCCGAGGGCCTGCTGGAGCACGTCCGCAAGCTCGGCGAGCGGCTGCGGCAGGGCGTCGAGGCGCTCGGCGACCCGCTGGTCTCGCACGTGCGCGGGGCGGGCCTGCTGCTCGGCATCGTGCTCACCGAGCCGGTCTCGGCGCAGGTCCAGGCCGCCGCGCAGGAGGCGGGCTTCCTGGTCAACGCGGCCGTCCCGGACGCCGTCCGGCTGGCCCCGCCGCTGGTGCTGACCGAGCAGGAGGCGGACGCCTTCCTGGCCGCGCTGCCGGGCATCCTCCGGACGGTGCGCGAGGGCGCCCCGGCCGATGCGAATTGACCGTCGTCCGGGAGAATAATCACATGACCGCTTC
The DNA here is from genome assembly GCF_053597855.1 of Kitasatospora sp. NPDC001225. Taxonomy (NCBI): domain Bacteria; kingdom Bacillati; phylum Actinomycetota; class Actinomycetes; order Kitasatosporales; family Streptomycetaceae; genus Kitasatospora; species Kitasatospora sp. NPDC001225. The sequence continues at coordinate 21,270 of NZ_JBSFJC010000069.1, read as the reverse complement.
CCACTCCGGCCCGTCCGCCGCAGGCCCGACGCCGCAGGTCCCGCAGACCCGCACCGCGCGCCACCGGCGGATCGTGGACCTGCTCACCCGCCAGCCCGTGCGTTCGCAGAGCCAGCTCGCCAAGCTGCTCGCCGACGACGGACTCGTGGTCACCCAGGCCACCCTCTCCCGGGACCTGGACGAGCTGGGCGCGGTCAAGATCCGCAACCGGGACGGCGCGCTGATCTACGCCGTCCCGGCCGAGGGCGGCGACCGCACGCCGCGCGCGCCGATGGGGGAGTCGGCCAGCGAGGGCCGGATGGCCCGGCTGGCCGGCGAGCTCATGGTCTCCGCGACGGCCTCCGGCAACCTGGTGGTGCTGCGCACCCCGCCGGGCGCCGCCCAGTTCCTGGCCTCGGCGATCGACCAGGCCGAGGTGTTCGAGATCATCGGCACCATCGCCGGCGACGACACCGTCCTGCTGATCAGCCGGGACCCGGCCGGCGGGCAGGCGCTCGCCGACCACCTCATGCAACTCGCCCAGGCGAAGGCGCAGTAGCACCTCGAACGCGCGAAACCCCGGCCGACGGAGACCGTCCGGCCGGGGTTTTGTGTTTCATACGGCGTCGTGCATACTTATGCCACCCACTGCACATGCATGAAGGAGCCACCGCGATGACCGCCGAGCAGTCCTCCGACGTCCGCCTCTGGGGTGCGCGCTTCGCCGACGGCCCGTCCGAGGCGCTGGCCAGGCTCTCGGCCTCGGTCCACTTCGACTGGCGCCTCGCGCCGTACGACATCGCCGGCTCCAAGGCCCACGCCCGGGTCCTGCACAAGGCCGGCCTGCTCTCCGACGAGGAGCTGGCCGGCATGCTGGCCGGCCTGGACGAGCTGCTCGCCGACGTCGAGGCGGGCACCTTCACCGGCACCGTCGCCGACGAGGACGTGCACACCGCCCTGGAGCGCGGCCTGCTGGAGCGCCTCGGCCCCGACCTCGGCGGCAAGCTGCGGGCCGGACGCTCGCGCAACGACCAGATCGCCACCCTGTTCCGGATGTACCTGCGGGACCACGCGAAGACCATCGGCGGCCTGCTGCTCGACCTCCAGCAGGCCCTGGTCGGCCTCGCCGAGGCGCACCCGGACACCGCGATGCCCGGCCGCACCCACCTCCAGCACGCCCAGCCGGTGCTCTTCGCCCACCACGTCCTCGCGCACGTGCAGGCCCTCGGCCGGGACGCCGAGCGGCTGCGCCAGTGGGACGCCCGCACGGCCGTCTCGCCGTACGGCTCCGGCGCGCTGGCCGGCTCCTCGCTCGGCCTCGACCCGCAGGCCGTCGCCGCCGACCTCGGCTTCGAGGGCGGCTCGGTCGGCAACTCCATCGACGGCACCGCCTCGCGCGACTTCGTCGCCGAGTTCGCCTTCGTGACCGCGATGGTCGGCATCAACCTCTCCCGGATCGCGGAGGAGGTGATCATCTGGAACACCAAGGAGTTCGGCTTCATCACGCTGCACGACGCCTTCTCCACCGGCTCCTCGATCATGCCGCAGAAGAAGAACCCGGACATCGCCGAGCTCGCCCGGGGCAAGTCCGGCCGGCTGATCGGCAACCTGACCGGCCTGCTGGCCACCCTCAAGGCGCTGCCGCTCGCCTACAACCGGGACCTCCAGGAGGACAAGGAGCCGGTCTTCGACTCCTGCGACACGCTGGAGGTGCTGCTGCCCGCGTTCACCGGGATGATGGCCACCCTCACCGTGCACCGGGAGCGGCTGGAGGAGCTGGCCCCGGCCGGCTTCTCGCTCGCCACCGACATCGCCGAGTGGCTGGTCAAGCAGGGCGTGCCGTTCCGGGTCGCGCACGAGGTGGCCGGCGCCTGCGTCAAGGTCTGCGAGGCCGAGGGCATCGAGCTGTCCGACCTGACGGACGAGCAGTTCGCCGCGATCTCCGGGTACCTGACGCCCGAGGTGCGCTCGGTGCTCAGCGTCCACGGCGCCATCGCCTCCCGCGACGGGCGCGGCGGAACGGCCCCCTCGGCGGTCGCGGTCCAGCTCGCCGAGGTGAAGGCGGACCTGGCGCGGCAGCAGGAGTGGGCGCGGGGCTGATCCCGGACGGCGGGGCCGGTCCCGGGCGAGGGGCCGGGCCCCCGCGACGGGGCCGATCCCCGGCGCGACGGGGGAGGGGCGCGGCGGTCCGACCGGCGCGCCCCTCCCGCGTCCGTGCCCCGGCCCGGGCGTAACCGGCCCCGCCCCGGGCCGTCATGCACGGTGTGTGCACCGCCCTCCCCTTCGCCCCCTCCGCCGAGGACGTCTACCTCGACGAGTGTCGCCGCCGCGCGGTCCGCGAGACCGTCGCCGCCCTGCCCGGCCGCTGTCCGCAGCTGATGGCCGCGCTCGCCGAGGATCCGCCGCCCACCTACCGTGAGCTCTCCGAGCGGCTCGGCATGCCGCGCGGCTCGATCGGCCCCACCCGCTCCCGCTGCCTGGCCTGCCTGCGGATGCTGCTCCACACCGAGCGCTACCCCTGAGCGCAAGCCCGTGCGACCGAGCGGAACGTGTGCGGCACGGGAGGTGACCCTCCTCACGTCCGCCCCCGCGAAGGTTGAGGGAAGCTGACACCCGGGTAGAGCGCTGGCGAACGCAGCCCTTGACGGTGGCGCGATCACTCGGATACTGAGCGTGAGCGCGCCTACCCTCCGCGCGCCGCGCACGACGACTGGGGAGGCCCCTCCACATGGGCATGAGCGTGATCATCTCGGCCGCGGAGGCCGAGGACGCGGAGCAGATCCTCAAGCTCCAGTACCTCGGCTACCAGCCCGAGGCCGAGCTGTACGGCGACTGGGCGATCGAGCCCCTGACGCAGAGCCTGGAGAGCCTGCGCGCCGAACTGTCCGAGCAGCACTTCCTGGTCGCCCGGCTGGGCGACGAGGTGGTCGGCACCGTCCGCGGCCACGTCGGCGCCGACGGCGTCGGCCGGATAGGGCGCCTGGTGGTCCATCCGCGGATGCAGCGCCACGGCCTCGGCGGCCGCCTGCTGGACGCGCTGGAGCGCCGCCTGGCCCAGGACGGCCGGGTGAGCGCCTACCGGCTGTTCACCGGCCACCGCAGCCTGGGCAACCTGCGGCTGTACGCTCGGCAGGGGTACCGTCAGACCCGGGTCGAGCAGGTCAGCACCCGGCTGAGCTTCGTCCACCTGGAGAAGGCGGCCGCCGAGCCGCTCGCCGCGACGGCCTGAGCCCGCCGCCCCCGCGCTTTCCCGGCGCCGCCACCATCCGGACCACCGGTGGCGGCGCCGAGCCGTATCCGCGCTGGTCAACGGTGGTGAGTGTCCGCAATGCGGACAGCTTCGGGAAACAATTGGGCAGGAATCAACCCATCTGTTTTACTGGCTCACATGACTGCGACGACGAACTGGACCCCCACCGGCACCCTGCCGGCAGGTGAGCGTGCCATGTGTCGTCGAATGTGTCACTGCTGAGGGCCACCGCCCCCGGCGCCCCGCTGAGGGCGCCTCCTCCTCGCGCCCCGAAGCGAGACTCCGGCGCCGCTCCCGCCCGTGCGAGCGCGCCCCTCCTCCCGGACCCCTCCCTTTGCCGTGCCCGCCGACCCGCGGGCCCGGGTGACTCGTTAGGGCCACGCCGTCGCGCGGCCCGGCCGTCCAGCGGCCACGATCAAGGGGCGGCTGGTCCGGACCCTCCCGGCGCAGCGCCGTAACGCCGCCGCCGGCCGCAAGCCGGTCGGGCGGTCGGACCACGCCGCCCGCCCCCGACCCACGGAAAGCCGCTGTGATCACCACCACGGACCTGACGAAGGTCTACCGTTCCCGAGGCCGCGAGGTGACCGCCCTCGCCGGTGTCGACCTGCACGTCCGCCCGGGCGAGGTCTACGGAGTCGTCGGCACCAGCGGTGCCGGCAAGTCCACCCTCATCCGCTGCGTGAACATGCTGGAGCGCCCGACCTCCGGCACGGTCACCGTGGACGGGGTCGAGCTGACCGCGCTGTCCGGCGGCGAGAACCGGGCCGGCCGCGAACTGCGCGAGGCCCGCCGCCGGATCGGCATGGTCTTCCAGCACTTCAACCTGCTCTCCTCGCGGACGGTGCAGCAGAACGTCGAGCTCCCGCTGGAGATCGTCGGCCTGGACCGCACCGAGCGCCGCCGCAAGGCCGCCGAGCTGCTGGAGCTGGTCGGCCTCGGCGACAAGGCCCGCAGCTACCCCAACCAGCTCTCCGGCGGCCAGAAGCAGCGCGTCGGCATCGCCCGCGCACTGGCCGGCGACCCGAAGGTGCTGCTCTCCGACGAGGCCACCTCGGCGCTCGACCCGGAGACCACCCGTTCGATCCTCAAGCTGCTGCGCGACCTCAACCAGCAGCTGGGCCTCACCGTCCTGCTGATCACCCACGAGATGGACGTCATCAAGTCCGTCTGCGACTCCGCCGCCCTGATGCGCGGCGGCCGGGTGGTGGAGTCCGGCGAGCTGACCGACCTGCTGGCCAAGCCCGGCTCGGAGCTGGCCCGTGAGCTGTTCCCGCTCAGCGAGTTCGGCACCGGCCACCCCGGCTCGACCGTGCTGGAGATCACCTTCCAGGGCGACAGCTCGGCCCAGCCGTTCGTCTCCCAGCTCGCCCGCACGTACCAGATCGACATCAACATCCTCGGCGCCGCGGTGGAGACCATCGCCGGCCGGATGGTCGGCCGGATGCGGGTCGAGCTGCCGGGCGGCCACCAGGACAACGTGGTGCCGATCGGCTACCTGCGCGAGCAGGGCCTGCAGGTGGACGTGATCGGTACGGCGAACGGAGCGGTGGCATGACCTGGGACCAGATGTGGGAGCTGATGTGGCCCGCCACCCAGGAGACCTTCCAGATGGTCGGGGTGTCCGCGCTCGTCACCGTGCTGCTCGGCCTGCCGCTGGGCGTGCTCCTGGTGCTCACCGACAAGGGCGGCCTGCTGGCCAACCGGGCCGTCAACAAGGCCATCGGCTTCGTCGTGAACATCGCCCGTTCGGTGCCGTTCATCATCCTGATGATCGCGCTGATCTCCTTCACCCGCTGGCTGGTCGGCACCTCCATCGGCTGGCAGGCGGCGACCGTGCCGCTGACCATCGGCGCCATCCCGTTCTTCGCCCGCCTGGTCGAGACCTCCGTCCGCGAGGTCGACAAGGGGCTGGTCGAGGCGGTCCAGTCGATGGGCGGCAGCACCTGGACGATCGTCCGCAAGACCCTGCTGCCCGAGGCCCTGCCCGGCATCGTGGCCTCGGTCACCACCACGGTCATCACCCTGGTCAGTTACTCCGCGATGGCCGGCACCGTCGGCGGCGGCGGCCTCGGCACCCTCGCCGTCAACTACGGCTACCAGCGCTTCGAGACCGCCTTCATGTGGGTCATCGTGGCCGAGCTGGTGATCATCGTCACCGCCGTCCAGCTGATCGGCGACTTCGCCGTCCGGCGGCTCTCCCACCGCGGCCGCACCGGCGGCCGGACGCGGCTGCTCGGCCGCACCCCGGCGGCTCCCGACAAGGACCTCGCCGCCTCCTAGACCTCCCTCGTCCGACCCCGGACGCGGCTCCCCGTTCCACGCAGAAAGGCACTTTTCGTGCGCAACGCCCTGAAGTTCACCAGCATCCTCGCCACCGCCGGCGTCGCCCTCTCGCTCGCCGCCTGCGGCAGCTCGGGCTCCTCCTCTTCCTCGGACGCGAACGCGCCGCTGAAGGTCGTGGCCAGCCCCACCCCGCACGGCCAGATCCTGAAGTACGTCAAGGACAACCTCGCGGAGAAGGCGGGCCTCAAGCTCGACATCAAGGAGGTCACCGACTATGTGACCCCCAACACGGCGGTGCAGGACGGTTCGGCCGACGCCAACTACTTCCAGCACGTCCCGTACCTGGAGGACTTCAACAAGAAGCACGGCACGAACATCGTGTCGGTCGAGCCCGTGCACCTGGAGCCGCTGGGCCTCTACTCCAAGAAGGTCAAGGCGATCGGCGACCTCGCGGACGGCGCCACCATCGGCCTGCCGAACGACGCCACCAACGAGGGCCGGGCGCTCAAGCTGCTCGCCGACAACAAGCTGATCACCCTCAAGGACGGCGTCACCACCACCGCCACCCCGGCGGACGTGACCGGCAACCCGAAGAACTTCAAGTGGAAGGAGCTGGAGGCCGCCCAGCTGCCCCGCTCCGTCGCCGACCTCGACGCCGCCGTCATCAACGGCAACTACGCGATCGACTCGGGCCTGAAGCCGGCCACCGACGCCCTGGTGCTGGAGAAGGCCGAGGGCAACCCGTACGCCAACATCCTCGCCGTCAAGAAGGGCAAGGAGAACGACCCGCGGGTCAAGAAGCTGGCCGAGCTGCTGCACTCCGACGAGGTCAAGAAGTACATCGACGACACCTTCCAGGGCTCGGTCATCCCGGCCTTCTGATCGTCGTACGGTCATACCTCGTAACGCCCGACCGGGCCCCCACCGCACCGCGACGGGGGCCCGGTCGGGCAGTATGCAGCAGGGACACTCCGACCGACCGCGTTCTGACGTACCGTCGTGCGGGCAGCGCACCGCGTGGCACCCGGGGCACGCCGGAGGCGTACGGTGTTGTGTTCACGACCCGGCGAGGAGAGACGGCATGGCAGCGAGCTTCCCCGAGACCGCCATCAGCACCGAACGGCTGCTGCTGCGACCCCTTGCGGAGGACGACGCCCCCGGCCTGGCCACGATGATGGCCGACGACCTCGTGCTCGCCTGGACGGACCTGCCGCACCCCTTCACCGAGGAGTACGCGGCCGAACTCGCCCGCACCCTCGCCCCCGCCCACCGGGCCGCCGGCCGCGGCATCGTCTTCGCCGTCACCGAGCACCTCACCCAGCGCCTGGTCGGCCTGGTCGAGCTGCGCAACACCGACTGGCGGCTGCGCAGCACCGAGATCTCCTACGTCACCGCCGTCTGGGCGCGCGGCGAGGGCTACGCCCCGGAGGCCGTCCTCGGCGTCGCCCAGTGGCTGTTCGAGGACCGCGGCTTCCTGCGCCTGGAACTGCGCACCGCCGCCGGGAACACCGCCGCCCAGCAGGTCGCCCAGAAGATCGGCGGCATCAGCGAGGGCGTGCTGCGCAGCGCCTGGATAGTCCGCGGGGAGTCCGGCGAGGTGCTTCAGGACAGCCGCAGCGACCTCATCCTGTGGAGCCTGCTCCCGGAGGACCTGGAGTCCCCCGAGCTGCACCGCGAGGGCTGGCACGGCGACCACCGCTACGTGCTGCGCGACTGAGACACGCCGCCTGTTCACCCGGCGCGGACATGTGTGCGAGATGTCGGGCTCCGGCCGACCGCACCCGGTAGCCTCTGGACCGGTGCCGCACGACGGCGGATCGAGTGGCGCACCGAGTCGAGGGAGAACGGCCGCAGATGGCTGACCGGATCACGGTCATCGGGTGGGACGGCACACCGCTGACCGAGGCCGCCGGCGCGGCCCTGGCCGCGGCGACCCTGGTCGCCGGCGCCCCCTACCAACTGAACGCCCTCCCGGTGCCGGAGGCCGCCGAACGGATCGCCCTCGGCAACGTCCGGCAGGCCGCCCGCAGGATCGCCGAGCACCGCGGCGCCGCCGTCGTGGTCGCCGAGGGCGACCCGGGGTTCTTCGGGGTGGTGCGCACCCTGCGCCGCCCCGAGTACGGCCTCGAACTGGAGGTGCTGCCCGCCGTCTCCTCGGTGGCCGCCGCCTTCGCCCGGGCCGGCATGCCCTGGGAGGACGCCCAGGTGGTCAGCGCGCACGGCGGACGGCTGCGCCGCGCGGCCAACATCTGCCGGGCCCACCCCAAGGTCGCGGTGCTCACCGCGCCGGGCGCCGGGCCCGCCGAACTCGCCCTGATGCTGCGCGGGGTGCACCGGACCTTCGTGGTCTGCGAGGCCCTCGGCACCCCCGACGAGGACGTCACCGTCCTCACCTCCGACCGGATCGCCGACCACGTGTGGCGCGACCCCAACGTGGTGCTGGTGATCGGCGGCGGCGCCCGGACGGGGGCGGTGGACGAGGCGGCCGGCTGGCTCGCCGGGCGCCCGGTCGGCTACCCCGGCGTGGAACGCGGCTGGGCGCTCCCCGGTGACGCCTACGCGGGCGCCGGGCGCACGGAAGGCGAGCCGGGCGCACCGGAGGCGCTCCCCGCCCACGTGCGCGCCCTGGTGCTGGCCCGGCTCGGCGCCCGCCCCGGGGACCTGGTCTGGTCGGTCGGCGCCGGCAGCGGCGCCCTCGCGGTGGAGGCGGCCCGGTTCGGCGCCGCCGTCGTCGCGGTCGAGGGCTCCCGCTCGGCCTGCGCCCGGCTGACCGTCAACGCCCGCCGCTACGGCGTCGAGGTGGAGGCGGTGTACGGGAGCGGCCCCGAGGTGCTGGGCGGCCTGCCGGAACCGGACGCGGCGGTGGTGGAGTCCGGCGGTCTCGACGTGGTGCGCGCGGTGCTGGCCCGCCGGCCCGAACGGTTCGTCGCGCTGCCCCGGACCCTCACCGAGGCCGAGGAGGTCCACCGGGCGATCGCCGGGGCCGGCTACCGGGCGGACGGCGCGCTGCTCCAGGCGAGCCCGTTGCGGCCGGTGGGGGAGGGCGAGGGGCTGGCGCTGGGAGCGGGCGGAACCGGCGCGCTGGTCCTCTGGGGTGAGCAGATCGTGTGAAGGCCGTGGGCCCGTCCGGGGCCCGCGCCGGGATCGTCCGGTGGCGCCGACGGTGATCCAGGTCGCATCCGGACACCGATTCGAGAGGTGACCGCGCGGTGCCGGTAGTGTGACGTCCTGGGCGACTGCAAGGGTAGGCGACCCACCCGATTCAGTCGGTTTGTCACCTTTTTGACGCGGTGCAATCCGGTTCCGCTCGAAGTGTGGGCAATTCGACGGGCCTCGTGCCGGACCTGGAGAATGCCGTAGGGTCCGGTGCGGTCGTGCCGGTTGCTCCGGGTTGTCGTTGTTTCAGACGATGCGCCGCCCCCTACGGGCGGTGCGCCGGACCGGGGTGCCGCAGCGCGCCGGATGGACTTGGGCCGCAGCGCCACGGCGCGGCGGCCGCGTGTGGTTAGGGGCGGGCCGGTGCTGGTTCGGCCCGTGCGGATGGGCGCTGCGATCGGTGATCGTGTCGCCGAGGGCGCGGCAGCGGCCTGGAAGGAGCTTTGACAATGACCGATGGCGGCCACGTTCCGGGCGAGGGAATGCCGGAGCACCTGCACGGCGGGCCGGGCCCGCTCGGCGGACCGGAGGGCGTCGCGGGCGTTGCACCCCTCCAGGGCGTCGCGACGGACGGCGGGGCGATCCCCAACCCGGCGGCCCCGATCGGCGGTGTCCCCGGCGCGGTGCCCCCGGGCGCGGGCGGCATCCCGCCGCAGGGCCAGTACGGCTACGGCGTTCCCGGCGTGCCGCAGCCCGGCCAGCCCGGCGAGGGCTGGGGCGTCGACCAGGGCGCCCCGCGCCCGGCCTTCCACTTCCTCGACCAGCCCGACACGCCGGACGGCCTGGACGACGAGGACGACGTGCTGCTGATGCCCGGTCCGCAGGGCTCCTGGGGCGAGCCGCTCGCGGCCGTCCCGGCCGAGCAGGTGCCGCTCGCGCCGCAGCACGACGGCACGCCGGTCGAGCCGTCCTGGCCGCCGGTGGACCCGCCGGTGCTCGGCGCCGAGCACGGCGTCCAGCAGCACCCCGTCCAGCAGTCGCAGCAGCCGATGACGCAGGCTCAGCAGCCGCGCCGGCCGCTGCACGCCGGTCCGCCGATCCCGGACCCGTCGCTGATGACCGGCCAGGTGCCGGTCCGCTCGCTGGCCGACCGCGGCCCCTCGCAGGGCGGCACGCCGGCGCACGGCATCCCGGTGGTCGGCCGCCCGCCGATGGCCGAGGCCGCGGCTCCGGCCGTCGCGCCGCAGGCCGTCCCGGCCGCTCCGGCGGCCCCGGTCGTGGAGGGGCAGCAGCTGCCGCAGGCGCAGGACTTCCCGCAGGCCCAGCAGGTCCAGCAGGCTCCGCAGGCCCACGGGGCCCAGCAGGTGCCGCTCGGCGTGCCGCCGGTCGAGACCGTGCTGGCCGTCGAGACGGTCGGGGCGATCGAGGTGATCGAGGTCGTCGAGACGCCGGAGGCCGTCCCGGCGCAGCCCGTGCAGGACGTGACGGCTCCCCAGGCTCCTCAGGCCCCTCAGGTCGGCGAGGTCGTGGAGACCGCCGTCGCGGCCGCGCCGCAGGCCCCCGTGGCCGAGTCGGCTCCGGCCGAGGCCGCCCAGCCGGTGGCCGAGGCGGCCGACGCACCCGTCGCCGAGCCCGTGGCCGCCGAGACCGCCGTCGCTCCCGTCGCTCCTGAGGCCGTCGCCGCCGAGGGCGCTGCCGCCGACGGCGCCGCCGTGCCCGCCGAGCAGCCCGAGGCCGCGGCCCCGGCCGGTCAGCCGCGCCGGATCTCCGCCTTCCTCGCCGCTCCCACCCCGCACGGCCTGCCCAAGGTCGGGGCGGCCGGGCAGGCTCCGGTCGTCGAGGAGACGGCCCCGCAGCAGCCCGCGCCCATAGCGGCCGCCGACGCGCCGCAGGCCGTCGAGGTCGTCGAGGCTGCTCACGTCGCCGAGGCCGTGGCGGGCGCCGAGTCCGCCCCGGTTGCCGAAGCCGCCGAGGTCGCCGAGCCCGCGCAGCAGGCCGAGGTTCCGGCCGAGGCCGTGTCGGAGGCCGTCGCCGAGCCGGTGGCGGAGACCGCCGCGGGCACCGGTGAGATGCCCTCCGGCCAGGCCGTCACCGAGCCCGCGGCCGAGGGCGAGCAGCCGCAGCAGCAGGCCGAGGTCCCGGCCGAGGCCGTCGCCGAGCCGGTCGCTGAGCAGCCCGTGGAGGCGCCGGCGGAGGCCGACGCCGCCGCAGCTGTCGAGCCGGCCGCCGAGGCTCCGGTCGAGGCCGCCCCCGAGGCGGAGGCGGCGCAGCCCGCCGAAGCCGTGGAGGAGCCCGCCGCCGAGGCCGCCGAGGTTGCCGCGCCCGCCGAGGCCGTCGCCGAGCAGCCCGTCGCCGCCGCTCCGGAGTCCGAGGCCCCCGCGGAGCCGGCCGCCGAGCAGGCGCAGGCCCCGGCCGAGCCCGAGGCCGCCGCTGAGCAGCCCGTCGCCGTCGAGGAGCCCGCCGCCGAGGCGGAGCCCGTCCAGGAGCAGGCCGCCGAGGCCGCCGAGCAGCCCCAGGCCGAGCAGCCCGCCGCCGGGACCGTCGAGTCCGGCGAGGTCGCCGAGGTCGCCGAAGCCGGCGAGGCCACGGAGCCCGCCGAAGCCGCCGAGGCCGCCGAGGAGCAGCCCGTGGCCGAGGAGCAGCCCGCCGCCGAGGAGCCGCAGGAGCAGCCGGAGCCGCAGCCCGAGGAGCCCGCCGAGCCGCGCGGCCCGGCCGCCCCCGGCTACGACGAGGCCGGCCGCGAGGCCGTCCACCAGGTGATCCGCGAGCGCCGCGACGTGCGCAACGGCTTCCGCCCGGACCCGATCCCGCACGAGGTGCTGATCCGCGTCCTGGAGGCCGCCCACACCGCGCCCAGCGTCGGCTACTCGCAGCCCTGGGACTTCGTGGTGATCCGCTCGGCGAAGACCCGCAGGCGGATGCACGCCCTGGCCGAGCGCCAGCGCGAGGCGTTCGCGGACTCGCTGCCCAAGGGCCGGGCCAAGCAGTTCAAGGAAATCAAGATCGAGGCCATCCTCGACACCCCGGTCAACATCGTGGTGACCGCCGACCGCACCCGCGGCGGCCGGCACACCCTGGGCCGGCACACCCAGCCGCAGATGGCCCCGTACTCGGCCGCCCTGGCCGTCGAGAACCTCTGGCTGGCCGCCCGCGCCGAGGGTCTGGGCGTCGGCTGGGTGAGCTTCTTCGACGACGAGGAGCTGGTCCGCGAGCTCGGCCTGCCCGAGCACCTGGAGGTCGTCGCCTACCTGTGCGTCGGCTTCGTCGACGAGTTCCCGGACGAGCCCGAGCTGGAGCAGCAGGGCTGGGCCAAGAAGCGCCCGCTGTCCTGGGTCGTCCACGAGGAGCAGTACGGCAACCGCGCGCTGCCCGGCGAGGAGCCGCAGAGCCTGCTCGCCGACACCCTGCGCGGCATCCGCCCGCTGGACGCCAAGGCGCTCGGCGAGGCCTGGGACCGGCAGAAGCGGATGACCAAGCCGGCCGGCTCGCTCGGCATGCTGGAGATCATCTCCGCCCAGCTGTGCGGCCTGTCCCGCAAGTGCCCGCCGCCGCTCCCGGAGCCCGCCTGCGTGGCGATCTTCGCCGGCGACCACGGCGTGCACGCCCAGGGCGTCAGCCCCTGGCCGCAGGAGGTGACCGCCCAGATGGTCGGCAACTTCCTGGCCGGCGGAGCGGTGATCAACTCCTTCGCCAAGCAGATCGGTACCGAGGTCTGCGTCGTCGACGTCGGCGTCGCCGCCGAACTGCCGGACGCCGTCCAGCAGGGCCGCGCCACCGGCCTGCTGCCGCGCAAGGTCCGCCCCGGCACCGCCGACATGACCCAGGGCCCGGCGATGACCCGCGAGGAGGCCCTCAAGGCCATCGAGGTCGGCATCGAGACCGCCCGCGACCTGGTCGCGGCGGGCAACAAGGCACTGGTCACCGGCGACATGGGGATCGCCAACACCACCGCCTCGGCCGCCCTGATCTCGGTGTTCACCGGCCTCGACCCGGCCGAGGTCACCGGCCGCGGCACCGGCATCGACGACGAGACCCACGCCCGCAAGGTCGAGGTCATCCGCGCCGCGCTGGCCCTGCACCAGCCCGACCCGAGCGACCCGATCGGCGTCCTCGCCGCCGTCGGCGGCCTGGAGCACGCCGCCCTGGCCGGCTTCCTGCTGGGCGCCGCCTCGCTGCGCACCCCGGTGATCCTGGACGGCGTCATCGCCGGTTCCGCCGCGCTGGCCGCCAAGGCCATCGCCCCCGAGGTGCTGGCCGCCTGCATCGCCGGCCACCGCTCCGCCGAGCCCGGCCACCAGGCCGCGCTGGCGAAGCTCGGCCTGCGCCCGCTGATCGACCTGGACCTGCGGCTGGGCGAGGGCACCGGTGCCCTGCTGGCCCTGCCGCTGGTGCAGAGCGCCGCCCGGGCGATGCACGATGTAGCGACCTTCGACTCCGCCGGGGTCACCGAGAAGGCCTGACGCACCCCGTCACCGCTCCGCGGACCGGCCCGAGGGCGCGCCGGACCGCGGAGCGGTGACGTGCCGTACCGTCCCCACACCCTCATCCCCGATCAGGAGCACCGCCGATGACCGCGCCCACCCCGCACCCGAGCACCGAGGGCCGTACCCCCTACCCGGTGGGCCTGCTGCTGGCCGGCCGCCGCGTCGTCGTGGTCGGCGGCGGCCAGGTCGCCCAGCGGCGGCTGCCCGCCCTGATCGCCTCCGGCGCCGACCTGCACCTGGTGGCGCCCGCCACCACCCCGGCCGTCCAGGCCATGGCCGACGCCGGCGAGCTCACCTGGCACGCCCGCCCGTACCGGGACGGCGACCTCGCCGACACCTGGTACGCCCTGGTGGCCACCGACGACCCGGCCGTCAACGCGGCGGTCAGCGCCGAGGCCGAGCGCGAGCGGGTGTTCTGCTCCCGCAGCGACGACGCCGCCGCGGCCACCGCCTGGACCCCGGCCAGCGGCCGCGACGCGGGCGCCACCGTGGCCGTCCTCACCGGCGACCCGCGCCACTCCGCCGCCCTGCGCGACGCCATCGTGGACGGCCTGCGGGACGGCTCGCTGGCCGCCCGTCAGTACCGCTCGCACGGGGCCGGCGTGGCCCTGGTCGGCGGCGGCCCCGGCGACCCGGACCTGATCACCGTGCGCGGCCGCCGGCTGCTCGCCGACGCCGACGTGGTCGTCACCGACCGCCTCGCCCCGCGCGAGCTGCTCGCCGAACTGCCCGAGCACGTCGAGGTGATCGACGCCTCCAAGATCCCGTACGGCCGGTTCATGGCTCAGGAGGCGATCAACCGCACCCTGGTCGAGCACGCCAAGGCCGGCAAGTTCGTGGTCCGGCTCAAGGGCGGCGACCCGTACGTCTTCGGCCGCGGCGGCGAGGAGCTGCTGGCCTGCGCGGAGGCCGGGCTGCCGGTCACCGTGGTGCCCGGGATCTCCAGCTCGATCAGCGTCCCCGCCGCGGCCGGCGTGCCCGTCACCCACCGCGGCATGACCCACGAGTTCACCGTCATCTCCGGCCACGTCGGCCCGGACGACGAGCGCTCGCTCACCAACTGGGAGGCCGCCGCGCGGATGAGCGGCACCCTGGTGCTGCTGATGGCCGTGGACAAGATCGGCGCGATCGCCGCCCGGCTGGTCGAGTACGGCCGGCCGGCGGACACCCCCGTCGCGATCGTCCAGGAGGGCACCACCGCCGCCCAGCGCCGGGTGGACGCCACCCTCGGAACCGTCGCCGCGGTGGTCGAGGCCGAGGGGGTCAAGCCCCCGGCGGTCATCGTCATCGGCGACGTCGTCAACGTGCTGGCGGCCGCCTTCCAGCGGTAGGCCCGCGGGGGAGTGGGAAGTCGGCCCGGCCGACTTCCTACTCCAGCGGCTGCTCCGTCCAGATGACCTTCCCGGTCGCCGTGTAACGCGTCCCCCAGCGGTCCGCGAACTGCGCGACCAGGAACAGCCCGCGCCCGCCCTCGTCCTCGGTCGCCGCGTACCGCAGGTGCGGCGAGGTGCTGCTGCCGTCCGACACCTCACAGATCAGCGAACGGTCCCGCAGCAGCCGCACCCGGATCGGCCCGGAGCCGTACCGGATCGCGTTGGTCACCAGCTCGCTCAGGATCAGCTCGGTGACGAACGCCGCCTCCGCCAGCCCCCAGGCCGTCAGCCGCTCCGCCACCGCGGCCCGGACCTCGCGCACCGCCGCCGGGTCGGAGGGCACCTCCCACTGCGCCACCTGCTCCGGCGCCAGCACCCTGGTCCGCGCCACCAGCAGCGCGATGTCGTCCTGCGGGTGCTCCGGCAGCATCGCCCCGAGCACGTCCGCGCAGGTCTGCTCGGGCGTGCGCGGCGGCCCGGCCAGCGCCGCCCGCAACAGCTCCAGCCCCTCGTCGATGTCCCGCTGCCGGTCCTCCACCAGCCCGTCCGTGTACAGCACCAGCCGGCTGCCCTCGGCCAGCTCCAGCTCGGCGTTCTCGAACGGCAGCACCCCCAGCCCCAGCGGCGGCCCGGTCGGCAGCTCCGGGAACACCACCCGCCCCTGCGGGTCCACCACCGCCGGCGGCGGGTGCCCGGCCGTGGCCAGCGTGCAGCGCCGCGACACCGGGTCGTAGATCGCGTACAGGCAGGTCGCCCCGGCCACCCCGGCGCGCTCCCCGCCCGCCGCCTCGTCCTGGTCGATCCGGCTCACCAGCTCGTCCAGGTGCCCCAACAGCTCGTCCGGCGGCAGGTCCAGCGTCGAGAAGTTGTGGATCGCCGTCCGCAGCCGGCCCATCGTCGCCGCCGCGTGCAGCCCCTGCCCCACCACGTCCCCGACCACCAGCGCCACCCGCGCGCCCGGCAGCGGGATCACGTCGAACCAGTCCCCGCCCACCCCGGCCTGGGCCGGCAGGTAACGGTGCGCCACGTCCAGCGCCGTCTGCTCCGGCAGCTTGCGCGGCAGCAGGCTGTGCTGGAGCGTCACCGCCATCGCGTGCTCCCGGGTGTAGCGGCGGGCGTTGTCGATGCACACCGCCGCGTGCGCCACCAGCTCCTCGGCCAGCGCCAGGTCCTCCGCCTCGAACGGCTCCGCCCGCTGCGCCCGCCAGAACCGGGCCACCCCCAGCAGCACCCCGCGCGCCCGCAGCGGCACCCGCACCAGCGAGTGCACCCCGTACGCCAGCACCCGCGCCGACCGCTCCGGGTCCTGCTCCCGCCACCGGCCGGCCTCCGCCAGCCGCGGCTCGATGGCCGGCTCCCCGCTGTGCAGCGCCCCGGCCAACGGCGTCTCGGGCACCACGTCCAGCACCGTGCCGACCGGGTAGAACGGCGCGTCGTCCCGTACCCCCGTCACCGCCGTACGGCGCATCCGCCCCAGCGAGGGGCCCGGCGGCGGCTCCTCGCCGGTCAGCACCTGGTCCGCCAGGTCCACCGTGACGAAGTCCGCGAACCGCGGCACCGTGACCTGCGCCAGCTCCTCCGCCGTCCGCGTCACGTCCAGCGTGCTGCCCACCGTCACCCCGGCGTCGTACAGCAGCCGCAGCCGCCGCTGCGCGCCCTCCGCCCGGCCGGACAGCGCCGCCAGCTCCGTGGAGTCGCGCAGCGTGGCGACCCGGCCGGGCGGGCCGCCCGGCTGGTCGATCAGCCGGACGTTCACCGCCAGCAGCCGCTCCCCGGACAGCACCACCTCGTCGGTCACCGGGCGCTCGGCGGTCAACAGGTCCAGCGGCCGCTGCTCCAGGCCCAGCCCGGCCACCGGGCGGCCCTCGGCGTCCGGCGGAAGGTCCAGCAGGCGGCGCGCCTCGTCGTTGCAGAGCAGCAGCCGGCCGTCCCCGCCGAGGATCATCACGCCCTCGCGCACCGCGTGCAGCACCGCCGCGTGGTGCTCGTACATCCTGGTCATCTCGACCGGGCCCAGCCCGTGCGTCTGGCGCCGCAGCCGACGGCTGACCAGCGCCGTCCCGAGCGTGGCCAGCCCCACCGCGGCCGCCGCCGCGCCCAGCACCACCGGAAGCTGGCGCTCGCTGGCGCTGCTGACGCTCTTCAGCGTCACACCCGCCGAGACCAGCCCGACCACCGAACCGTCCGGCGCGTACACCGGGACCACCGCCTGCACCAGCGAGCCGAGCGTGCCCGAGACGCGCTGGGTCACCACCTGCCCGTGCAGCGCGGGCTCGTAGGTGCCGACGAACTTCCGGCCGATCAGCGCCGGGTTCGGGTGGGTGTAGCGGATGCCCTGGTTGTTCAGCACGACGATGAAGTCCACGCCCGCGGCGACCCGCGCGGACTGCGCCCTCGGCTGCAGGACGGCCGTCGGGTCGGGGGAGCGCAGCGCGTCGACGATGCCCGGCGAACTGGCGAAGGTCTGCGCCACCGCCACCGAACGGTTGCGCGCCTCGTGCTCGGCGTCGTTGCGCGACTGCACCACCAGCGCCACCGCGGCCGCCACCACCAGCAGCAGCACGACCAGGATCTGGAGCGCGAACACCTGCCCCGCCACCGACCGGTGCCACACGGGCCACCGCGGCTTCGCGTGCGGCAGCTGCGGCCGACCGTGTGGGCGCCCACCGGGGGAGCCGGCGGAGCCAGTGGCGCCAGAGGCCGACGGAGCCCAGGATCGGCCCGGATTTCGGGCCATACGGTCATATTTGCACTACGGCCAGCCGGGGACCACCCGCCCCCTCCGCCGTTTGGCCTTCCCCGCCCGGGCTTGGCAAGATCGCAGGGTGTCCGAACCCCGCACCATCACCGACCCGGCCGACCCCCGCCTCGCCGACTACACCGGCCTCACCGACGTCGAGCTGCGCCGCCGCCGCGAACCCGCCGAGGGCCTCTTCATCGCCGAGGGGGAGAAGATCATCCGCCGCGCCCTCGCCGCCGGCTACCGGATGCGGTCGATGCTGCTCACCTCCAAGTGGCTGGAGGTGATGGGCGACGTCATCGCCGAGGCCGACGCCCCCGTCCACGTGGTCGAGCCCGCCCTCGCCGAAGCCGTCACCGGCTACCACGTGCACCGCGGCGCCCTCGCCTCGATGGAGCGCAAGCCCCTTCCGGACGCCGCCGAGGTGCTCGCCGGCGCCCGCCGGGTCGCCGTCCTGGAAGGCCTGGTCGACCACACCAACCTCGGCGCCATCTTCCGCAGCGCCGCCGCCCTCGGCATGGACGCCGTCCTGCTCTCGCCCGACTGCGCCGACCCGCTCTACCGGCGCGCCGTCAAGGTCTCCATGGGCGCGGTCTTCGCCGTCCCGTACGCCCGCCTCGACCCCTGGCCCGCCGCCCTCGACACCGTCCGCGAGGCCGGCTTCACCCTGCTCGCCCTCACCCCCGCCGACACCGCCGTCGACCTCCACACCCTCGCCCCGCACAGCCTCCCCAAGGCCGCCCTCATGCTCGGCGCCGAGGGCGACGGCCTCACCCCCCGCGCCATCGCCGCCGCCCACCACCCCGTCCGCATCCCGATGGCCCACGGCATCGACTCCCTCAACGTCGGCGCCGCCGCCGCCGTCGCCTTCTACGCCGTCACCACCCCCTGACCCCCTCACCGGCGCGCGAGAAGTCGCCCCACCCGACTTCCCGCGCGCTGCCTGCCTCCTGACAGCGCAGCCACGGCCCCACCCCCAAAAGTCGGCCCACCCGACTTCCCACGCCGCGCCCCGCCCACTCGTCACCTCGCCAGGTGCCGCCGCACCACCAGAAGTCGGCCCGCCCGACTTCTCGCGCATGCCCGTTCTTGCCGGGGCCACCTGCCGGGCACCCGGCCACAGCGAGGCCGGGGGATCACCCGACACCGGAAGTCGGCCTGCCCGACTTTTCGTGCCATGCCCCGCCTGCGCACGCCTTCGCAGCGGCCGCCGCACAACCGGGAGCCGGCCCGGAGGCTTCAGCCGGTGGGGGAGGTGGGCGGGGCCGGGGCGGCGGCGGGGGGCGGGGTGGTGGCGGCGCCGGTCCAGGATTCGTCGAGGGTGCCGTCGGGGCGGACGGCGTAGCGGGTGGAGGTGACGGTGCCGGTGGCGGCCGCGCGTTCCTCGCGGACGACCGTGCTGCCGTCCAGTCGCCAGCTGGCCGTCGCCTGCGGGTCCGCCACCGAGGTGCGGGAGGTGGCGGCGGCCGGGGCGTCCCCGGTGAAGGTGTAGAGCTGGACGAGGTCGACCGGGGCCGAGCCCTCCACCCGTCGCAGGACGACCACCGCGGCCGGCAGGCCCTTGTACCGGGCCGGCAGCACCGCGCTCAGCGCGACCTGGGGCCCGGCGCCGACCGAGTGCCCGTTCTGCAGGGCGATGGCCGGCCCGCCGGCCCCGTCGGGGTAGCTGCGGTTGGGCCAGTCCACGGCCGGCACCGGCGCCTGGGGGGCCGTCAGCCCGGCGTCCGTACCGCCGCGTGCCGCTGCCGGGAGGGGGGTGGTCGAGGCCTGCGGCGCGACGTCCGCCGATGTCCCGGGCACGGCCTGCTCGCCGCCGGAGCCGGCGTTGGTCACCACCGCGGCCGGTGGCCGCACGCTCCGGTTGTCCCGGTTCTCGCACCCCTGGGCCGCCGCGATGGCCAGCGCCACCCCGATGGTCACGGTGACGAAGACGACCAGCCGCTGCCGGAGCAGCCGTTGCCGCGCGGCGCCGGGCCGCCCGCCGGGGGCGGGGGTGTGCTGGCGGTCCCGGGGACGCACCCGGTCGCGGGCGTCGCGGGGGTCACGGGCGTCGCGCGGCCCGGGCCGGGCCGGGGGCGGGGTCTGCGGTCGGTCCGGGCGTGCCCGCAGCGGCCGGGTGACCGGTGTCGGCTCGGGCCGGGGGAGTGGGGCGCCCGGTCCCTGGGGGCGCCGTCCGGCCGCCCCGGCGGCCTGCGCGCCGGGGCGGCCCGCCGCCGCTCGGGCCCGGGCCGCGGCGGGTGGTTCGGGCGAGCGCCCGGGGGCGGGCACGCCCGGCCGGCCGTTCTCCTGCGGGGCCTGGGCCGGGGCGGGGACCGGCGCGGGGCCGCCCCGTCCGGCTCGCGCCGCGCGGGTGGTGCCGGAGGCTCCGGCCGCGGTCCCGCGCGCGGCCAGTTCGCTGAGCCGCTCGTGCAGCGCTGCGGCCCCGGGCCGTTCGGCGGGTTCCTTGGCCAGGCAGGCCCGGATCAGCGGCGCCAGTTGCGGCGGTACGGCGGCGAGGTCGGGCTCCTCGTGGACGACCCGGTACAGCATCACTTCGGAGGAGGCCCCGGAGCCGAACGGGGTGTCCCCGGTGAGCGCGTAGGCGAGGGTGGCCCCGAAGGCGAAGACGTCGGTGGCGGGGGTGACGGCGGCCCCGCGCACCTGCTCGGGCGCGAGGAAGCCGGGGGAGCCGACGGCGGTGCCGACGTGGGTGAGGGTGCTGGCGCCGCGCGACCACGCGATGCCGAAGTCGATGATCCGCGGGCCCCGGGGCGAGAGCAGGATGTTGGAGGGCTTGAGGTCCCGGTGGACCACTCCGGCCTCGTGCACCTTGACCAGTCCGTCGGCCAGCGCGGCCCCGATCCGGGCCGCCTCGGGCCAGTTCAGCGGTCCTTCGTCGCCGACCCGCTTGTACAGCGAGGGCCCGGGGACGTACGCGGTGGCGAGCCAGGGCCGTTCGGTCTCGATGTCCGAGCCGACCACGCGCGCGGTGCAGCCGCCCCGGATCCGGGAGGCGGCGGCGATCTCGCGGGCGAAGCGGGTGCGGAACTCCTGGTCCTCGGCGAGTTCGGCGCGGATCAGCTTGAGGGCGACGCGCTGCCCGCGGCGGTCGGAGCCGAGGTAGACCACGCCCATGCCGCCGGCGCCCAGTCGCCGGTGCAGGCGGTACGGCCCGACGATGCGGGGGTCCTCACGCCTCAGCCGCATCATCGCCATGTTTCGTTCCCCGTCAGCCGGTGGGTGAGGCCCCGTCGGTTGGGCCATCGTCAGTTCCTGTCTGGCACAGCTTACGGACTGCCCGCTGCGGTGTGCTGATACGCAACACCCGTAGCCACCGTGCGATTGTCGGATCTTGCGCTGACCTGCAGGTCACAGGGCCGTCGGAGGGCCTCTCGGGGTTGCCCCTCAGGGTTCCCCCGGGGGTCGGATGAGCCCGCTGTCCCCCTGCGGTAGTAGGCCTCAAGTCCGATCGTCATCCTCCGGGACGTCCGAGGAACAGTACGACGGCATGACGCCCGGAGGGGCCCCCGACCAATAGCGTTGTGCTCAGCGGTGGACGGGGAGCTCGTCCCCCGAGGTAAGCCGTCCACCGCGCCAACTCGACCGGATCAGGAGCCAGGACATGCCACCGCAGCTCACGGGAACCCCCCGCCACCGTCGGCAGGCCTCCCTCCGGACGGGGTCCGCCGAGCAGCCCACGCGGCACCCCGCCGTGGCGTTGGCCATGGCCCTGCCGTGCGCCGTGCTGCTGGTGCTGCTCTTCGGAGGGTGGGAGCAGATGGCGAACCAGGCCCAGGCTGTCGCCGATCTGATCGCCCGCTGAGCAGGGGAAGAAGAAGGACACCGGCCCCGAGGCCGGTCGAAGACGGGCACCGAACCCCTGGGGACGGGGAGCGGTGCCGCCGGGGAGGCCGCGGCTGCGATGACACGCGGACGGGCGTGGGCGGTGCGCAGAGCGCCCCGGCAGGCGGAGACGCCGCGTACGGACGTCGGTGAGGGCGTCCGTACGCGGCTCTTCTCTTTTCCCGGCGCTTCCCCGGGCTCATCCTCGCCCTGGCCGTCACCGCCGTCCTCGGCCCGGGCCGC
>NZ_JBSFJC010000068.1:0-46886 GCF_053597855.1 Kitasatospora sp. NPDC001225 | reverse complement strand
CCTCCGTCGTCGTTCGTCAGCCCTGAACGTAGCCCGTCTGACCTGGGCATTTCCAGCAAAGTAAGGCTGACCGAACACCACTGAGGCCACCCTCCGGGAGCCCCGGGGCGCCGTGCGCCGGGGCAGGGAGCCCCGGGGCGCCGTGCGCCGGACCGCCGTACGTCAGACCGCCGTGCTCAACTCCGGCAGGTCCTGCGGCAGGACGGTGGTCAGGTCCTCGGCCGTCGGGGCGTCGAGGTCGGCGATCCGCTGGGCGTGCCGCTCCGTGATCCACTGGAAGACCTGGCGGGCGGTGCGGCCGTTGCCGAAGCCCTCGTCGCGCGGCAGCTCCGTGAAGTACCCGGCCAGCGCGGCCAGGGTCGGCTCCGGCAGGTCGTAGCGGTGCTGCTCGGCCTGGTGGGCGACGATGTCGACCAGCTCCGGGCCGAGGTAGTCGTCGAAGGTCAGCGTGCGGGTGAACCGGGAGGCCAGGCCCGGGTTGGCGTCGATGAAGCGCTGCATGTCCCCGGGGTAGCCGGCCACGATCACCACGACCTCGTCGCGGTGGTCCTCCATCAGCTTGACCAGCGTCGAGATGGCCTCCTGGCCGAAGTCGCCGCCCTGGCCGTGCGGCACCAGCGCGTAGGCCTCGTCGATGAAGAGCACCCCGCCCAGCGCCCGGCGGAACACCGCCGTGGTCTTGGGCGCGGTGTGCCCGACGTACTCGCCGACCAGGTCGCCGCGGTCCGCCTCGACCAGGTGGCCGCTGGAGAGCATGCCCAGCGCGTGCAGGATCCGCCCGTACAGCCGGGCCACGGTGGTCTTGCCGGTGCCCGGGTTCCCCGCGAAGACCACGTGGCGGCTGGTGGGCGGCGGCGGCAGGCCCAGCTCCTTGCGGCGCCGGACCAGCTGCATCAGCTTGACCATGGTCTCGACGTCGCGCTTGACCCGCTCCAGGCCGACCAGCCGGTGCAACTCCGCGAGCAGGGCCGCCAGTTCGGCCTCGGCGCGGTCCCGCTCCTCCGTCCCGTCCGCCTCGCCGTCGCCCGCCGGCGCGCCGGCCCCCGCCGTCGCCCCGGCCGTCGCTCCGGCCGTCGTTCCCGGCAGCGACCAGGGCCGGGCGATCCCGGCCGGGGTGCCCGGGGCGACCGGCTCGCCGACGGCTGGCAGGGTGGCCTGCTCGACCCGCTCCGTCCGGCAGTCCTCCAGCACGGCGGCGGCCCGCTCGGCCAGCGCGACGTCCTCGGCGGTGTCGTGGACGAGGCAGCGGCGCAGCACCGGATCGGCGCCCGCGCCGACGTACAGGGCCGGGTAGCCGGTCTCGGACAGCGCGCAGTCCTCCAGCAGGCCGTGCGCGCCCTCGTCCAGGTACAGGCCGTTCTTGGCGGTGCGCGCGATCGTGCTCGCCCGCACCCGCGGGTCGGCGCCCGCCCGCACCACGATGCCGCTGCCCGCCGTGTCGGTGATCTCGCAGCCGTCCAGCACGGGGGTGCTCCGCTCGGCGGCGAGCAGGCCGGAGCCGCCGGTGTCGTGGATCCTGGTGCGGTTCAGCAGCACGCCGGTGCGCTCGCCGACCTCCACGCCCGCGCCCGCCGTGGCGGCGATCTCGCAGTCCTCCAGCAGCGGGCGGTGGCGGGTGTCCAGGCGTACGCCGACGCCGGTGGCCCGTACGGTGCAGCCGCGCAGCACCGCGTCGGCCCGCTCCTCCACCGAGACGCCGGCCATCCGGGCCTGCTCGACGGTGGTGCCCTCGGCGCTCAGCAGGGAGTTGCCGGTGACCCTGATGCCGTGCTCCGGCGTGCCGTGCAGGCGGCAGTCGGCCAGGTCGGCGGAGCCGCCCTCGCCCAGGTGCAGGCAGCTGAAGCCCGCGTCCGCCACCTCGCTGCCGCTCAGCGCCAGTTCGGCCTCGCCCGCCACGTACACGCCGTTGCCGGTGGCGCGCAGGAAGCCGCCGCCCTCGACCCGCGCCGAGGCGCTCTGGCCCAGGGCCAGCCCGGTGTCGCCGGTGTCGGTGGTGACGGTGTCGTACAGGCGCAGGCGGCTGCGGTCCACGGCCACGATCCCGGCGCCGCCGGTCCGCGAGACCCGGCAGTCCCGCAGCAGCACCCGGGCGTCCTCGTCGGCGAGGACGCCCACGGTGGCGGCGCCCGTGATCTCGCAGTCCGTCAGCACGGTGCCGCCCTCGGCCGGCTCGGCCGACCCGGCCGCGAGCGGCTCGGGGGTGTCGGCCGAGACGTGCAGGCCCGCCGCGTGGTTGCCGTGCAGGCGGCAGGCGCGCAGCACCGGGGCCGCCGCGTCGGCCACCCGGACGGCCGCGCCACCGCTGCCGGTCACCTCGCAGCCCTCGAACGAGCCGCCGCCGGTGCCGCCGACGTACAGGCCCTGGGCGCTGCTCGGGCCGATCCTGGTGCTCCGCACCTCGGGGACGGCGCCCTCGGCGACCAGCAGCCCGACGCCCTCGGTGTCGGCCACCGCGCAGCCCTCGACCACGGCCCGGCTGTCCCCGCCCAGGCGCAGGCCGACGCCGACCGCCCCGCGGACGGCGCAGTCGCGCAGCACCGGCGCGGCCCGCCCGGCCACCTCGACCCGGCCGCCGACCACCTCGCAGTGCTCCAGCACGGGTGCGCCGCCGCCGATCAGCACGGCCGGCTCCCGCGGGTCGGCGCCGCGCAGCAGCAGCCCCCGCACGGTGGGGCTGCCGCCGGCCACGGTGAGCGCGGGCCCGCGCGCCGGCGCGATCGTGACCGTCCCCGGCCCCTCGGCCGCCTCCAGGCTGACCCCGCGCTCCAGCAGCACGCTCTCCGCGTACTCGCCCGGCATCACCGAGACGACCCCGCCGTCGGCGGCCGTGCGCACCGCCGCGCCGATGCTGCGCTGGACGCCCCAGCCCCGCTGGGCGACCTTGACCCACGTCTTGCTCATGCGCGCACCCCTTCGGGGCCTGGTACCGCACCCACAGGGCTCAATTGCAGGTCGCCCGCATCTGGGCGACCGCCAGGTGGGCGTTGGTCTTCGTCTTCCCGTGCCAGTCCAGGCCCCGGCTGTCCAGCTTGATCATCAGCACCCCGGTCGTGGTCCTGAAGGTGCCGACGTCCTTCCACTCGCCGAGGTGGCCCCGCTGGTCGACGTCGAAGGCGTTCAGCATCGCGGAGGAGAGGCTGGACGACCCGTAGGCCTCGAAGTGCGCCGGCTCCCCGCCGACGTGCGTGATGTCGCCGTCCTTGGGCGTGTACACCTGGACCTGGCAGGTGGCCGTGCGCAGGCCCGCCGCACCCGGGGAGAAGGTCCACAGGGCGTAGTTGCTCCGGTCGTCCTCCTTCGCGTCGCCCGACATCGGCATCGCGTCGAACTGGCCCTTGCAACCGTCCTGCGCCCAGCCGGCGCTGCCCACGCTGACCCAGCCGGCGCTGCCGTTGGAGTACCGGCCGGCCTCGGAGAAGCCCTGGAGGCTGTTGGACGGGCAGCCGTAGCCGGCCACCGCCGTGTAGGCGGCGGACTTGGCCGCCGCCAGGTTGGGCGCCGGGACCGCCGGGGCCGGGGCCGCCGGGGCGGGAGCGGCCGGGGCGGGAGCCGCCGGCGCCGGGGCCGCCTGGTTGTTCCGGGGCGCGAGCGGCGCGCCGCCGGCCGGGGCGGGCGCGTTGTCGCCCGAGGGCGCGGGCGCGTTGTCGCCGGGCGCGGGGGCCGGCCGGCCCTGCGGGTTGCCGCCCGAACCGCCGGCACCGGTGTCGGTGTTCGCCAGGGGCGGGGCCGCGTTGCCCGGGGTGCCGGGCGCCGGCTGGCCGGAGCCGGTCGAGGCGCTCGGCGAGGGGGTGGCCGTCACCGGGTGCTCGGCGGCCGCCTTCGCCGGCCCGTGCTGACCGCCCTTGGCCAGCATGCCGACGCCGACCGCGCCCGCGCCGACGACGAGCACGGTGAGGCCCACCGCCCAGGCGCGCGGCACCACCTTCGAAGGGCCGCCGTCCCCGCCCCGGACCTCCTTGACGAAGGCCGCCACCATGTTCCGCCGGTCCGTACCGTCCTGCTCGGCCTCAGCCATGATCAACCTCCACGGGCGCGGGCGGGCGCGCGGCCCCCCGACCGAATACGACATGTTCCGGTGCGGGCGCCCGGACGAACAGCCCGTGCCGCTCCGCACACTGATGGTTCGACGGAGCGTGCGCGAGCGGGCGCCGTCGCCGTCTCGCAACCGATCCGAACATCTCAGGCCCCGGCTGCGTAGAACGGAGTGACGGCACGTGACGCAGACCTCCCGACGCGGCTCAGCTGGCGCGACCGCACGGGAGACGGAGAGAGGGAAGGCCGGTTATGCCGACCATAGGCATCGTCGAGGACCACCGCATGACACGCATGGGGATCGAGCAGGTCCTGGCCCGCAGCCCCCGGCTGGAAGTGATCGCCTCGGTGGACACCGTGCACGACCTGGCCGAGAGCGGGCTCCGCCCCGACGTGGTGGTGCTGGACCCCACCCCCTACTCCGGCACGTCCGTCCTGCACGTGATCGGCGCCCTGAGCGCCACCAGCGCGGTCCTGGTCCTCTCCCCGTCGGCCGAGCCCAGGGACCTGCTGACCGCGCTCAAGGCCGGCGCGTACGGCTTCGTCACCAAGCACGCCGACGACACCGAGTTCCTGTCCGCCGTCGAGGCGGTCGCCCGCGGCAGCTTCTACCTCGCGGCGGGCCTGGGCGGCCACCTCCACTCCGAGCTGAGCCGTCGCAGCCCCGGCGAGAGCCAGGGCCTGGCCCGCCGCGAGGTGGAGACGCTGCGGCTGATCGCCCAGGGCTACACCCACGGCCAGATCGCCCGGCTGATGGCGCTCAGCGAAGCCACCGTCAACACCTACGTGAAGCGGATCCGGGCCAAGCTCAACGCCGGCAACAAGGCGGAGCTGACCCGCAAGGCGATCGAACTGGGCTACGTCGACGAGACCGGTCCCGAGCCGGCGGCCTCCCCCGGCCCGACGGCTCCCGCCGCGGTGGCGGACCCCCTCCGGTTCGGCGTCCCGGAGCAGCTGAGGGTCCACCAGCTCAGCGGGCGCTAGGCCCTCCGACCAGTCGTCCGACCGGCCGCCCGGGACCGGCCGGGGCAGGACCGGGCGGCGGTCCGCCCGGCAGGCCGTCCGGCTCACAGGTGGTGTCCGAACGCGGCGAGGTTCTGGAACACGCCGAACACCCCGAGCGCCAGCGGCACCGCGGCCACCCCGCAGAGCGTGCCCAGCACGTTCAGCGCCGGCGGCCGCGCGGCCTCGCGGGCCGCCGTACGGCGGAAGGACAGCGCCACCCCGGTGCCCGCCATCAGCACCCCGACCACGCAGAGCGCCACCGGGCCGACCCAGCCGGGAGCCGCCATCGCCTCGGGCGCGAACAGCAGGGTGGTGGCCAGGCCGACCGCGCCGGCCACCACCACGGGGGCCGCCTCGGCCAGCAGCCGGAAGGTTCCCGCCCGCAGCAGCGCGGCGACCGCCAGGCAGCCCGCCAGCGCCGGCGGGTAGCCGCCGTGCGCCGAGCCGAGCACGGCCAGCGCGACGGCCAGCAGCAGGGAGACCGCGGCGGTCCAGCAGAGCAGCAGGGTCCGTGCCCGGTGCACCATCACGCGGACCGCGCCGTCCTCCGACCCGCGCTCGGTGGGCCACAGCGCGGCCAGCTGGCCGGCCAGCCAGGGCGCGATCAGCAGCATCCCGTACCCGACCACGGCCACCGCGGCCGCGCCCTGGGCGAGGTCCGCGTGCACCGCCTCCAGCAGTCCCACCACGGCCGCCCCGGCCACGCCGAACAGCAGCACGGCGGCGGCGACCACCGAGGGCGCCGCCCAGAGCGCGGCCCCGGCGCCGACCATCGCCCCCAGCGCCGCCGCGGTGGCGTTGCCGTCCACGGGGTCGGGCAGGAACCAGCCGGCCACCGCCGCGCAGGGCACGGCGGCCAGCGCGATCGGCAGGCCCAGCCGGGACGGCAGGTCCAGGGTGGAACGGCCCAGCAGCCAGCCGGTGATGACCAGGACGAACGCGGCGCCGACCGCCACCGGGCCGGCCACCGCCCCGGACCAGCCGCCGCGCGAGGCGGCCGTCACGCAGGCGGCGGCCAGGCCGAGCGCGCCCAGGACCGTCGCGCAGACCGCGCGGGCGCGCGAGGTCCAGCGCAGGTCGCCGAAGGAGTCGGCGACGTCGGCGACCAGCTCGTCGACGTCGCGGACCAGCGGTTCCTCGAACTCGCCCTCGGCGGCGTCCCGCAGGTACAGCAGCTGGCCGTCCTGCACCCCGGCCTCGCGCAGCGAGGAGACGGGGTGGAGCGTCGGCCCGCCCGGCACCGCCAGCGACCACGCCGCCGGCAGCGCCTCCAGCTCCTCCTGGCCGACCAGCCGGGCCAGCGTCGTGACGTATTCCGCGATCGGGGCGGCGGCGGGGACCGCGAGGTCCACCCGCTTGTGTTCGCCGACCACTGTCACTCGGCAGTGCCCGTCAGCCATGCGTAGCTCTCTTGCCCTCGTTCATGCGGAATGTCGTACGGATGGCGGCCGCCCACGACGACGGCGGCGGCCCCGGCCTCAGCGCCGGCCGGCGGTGTTGTTCCAGGTCTGCGAGTTGGCCCACTCGGCGCTGCTGTAGTTCGCCCAGTTGACGTTCATGGCGTGCGCGATCTGGCCGAGCACGCCGTCGGGGCCGAACAGCCCCTCGGCCGCGATGTTCCACTCGGCCTGGAGCCCCTGGTAGTAGCCGGAGGCCGCGCCCTGCCAGAGCTCCGGCAGCTGGTTCAGGTACATGGCCAGCTCGTGCAGCTGCTGGGCGATGTCGGCCGCCTGCGCGTTGAGGTAGGGGCCGGCGTGCTCCAGGTCCTGCTGGACGCTGATCGGGACGGCGTCGGAGAAACTCATCGCGGTGCTCCTGGGAGGGGGTGGGGAGGGACGCGGCGTCAGAACTTGGCGGCGGGCAGCGTCACCTTGCGGAGGTTGGCGAGGTTCGCCTGCTCCGACTCGACATAGTTGACGTAGTTGCCGCGCAGGCCGGAGGCGATGTCGGTGAGCGCGTCGTGCATCATGCGCGCGTAGATGTCGTAGTCGGCCATCAGCACCTCGAAGGCGCCGTGCGCCGAGCCCTGCCAGCAGCCGCTCAGCCCCGCGACGTACGTCCGCAGCGTGGCGATCTTGGTGTCGATCTCGCCGGCCTGGTTGGTCACGTAGACGGACGCCGCGGAGACGTCGTCGGGCGTGACCTTGTAGCCGCCCATCGACGGACCGCCACTGCCCGTGGTGTTGCCCGGCGTCGTCATCCCTGGCCCCTTCGACGTCTGCTGACGGAGAGCGAGCGGCGGCCGGCCGCCACCCGTCGGGGCGCGGCCGCGAGCACCACGCCCGGATTGTCGCCGCCAGCCTCCCCCACCACCCCGGGACGCCTCCAGTCACCGTTTCGGATGTCCCTCGCCCCCGCCCCGGCACCGCCCCGCCGTGGCGCCGCCCCCTCCCCGCCGCGGTCCCGGCCGGGAGCCCGGTCCCGGCCGGGGCGGCTCCCGGGAGCCCGCTCCCGGGTGCGCTCTCGTCCTGGGAACCGATGAACTCCCGTGCCCCTGAATGGTCTTCTTGCCGCAGGCCGGGAATCCCCGGCGCCAACCACCAGAGGGGACCCCCGTGTACGAGCACGCACCGCACCACCGCCTTCCGCTCCGCCGCCGCAACGGCCGGCACCGGGTGGCGGTGGCCGTGGCGGCGGCCGCCGCCGTGGCCGCCGGCGTTCTGGCCCCGACCGCGGCGTTCGCGGGCGGCAGGCCCGACAGCGTCCAGTCGAGCCTGGACACCCTGGTCAAGGACGACGGCGTGCCCGCCGCGCTGGCCGCCGTCAAGGGCCGCGACGGCCGCACCCGCACCTACACCGCCGGCGTCGGCGACCTCGCCACCGGGGCCA
Source organism: Kitasatospora sp. NPDC001225 (assembly GCF_053597855.1). Taxonomy (NCBI): domain Bacteria; kingdom Bacillati; phylum Actinomycetota; class Actinomycetes; order Kitasatosporales; family Streptomycetaceae; genus Kitasatospora; species Kitasatospora sp. NPDC001225. The sequence goes on along the minus strand of NZ_JBSFJC010000068.1, from coordinate 39,020 downwards.
AGGTCCCCACGGACGGCCAGATACGGATCGGCAGCAACACCAAGCCCTTCACCGCCGTCGTCGTCCTCCAGCTCGTCGCCGAAGGAAAGGTGGGCCTGGACTCGCCCGTCGAGACCTACCTGCCGGGCCTGCTGCGCGGCGACGGCATCGACGGGCGCGGCATCACCGTCCGCCAGCTGCTCCAGCACACCAGCGGCCTGCCCGAGTACGTGGACAAGGGCGCCATCCTCGCCAACCCGAACCGGTACTACGAACCGCGCGAGCTCCTCGACGCGGCCCTGGCCCAGAAGGCCCACTTCGCCCCGGGTACGCGGTGGGAGTACAACAACACCAACTACCTGGTGGCCGGCCTGATCATCCAGAAGGTCACCGGGCGGCCGCTCGGCGAGGAGATCAACCGGCGCGTCGTCGACCGGATCGGCCTGCGCCACACCTACTTCCCCACCCCCGGCGACACCACCTTCCGCGAGGCCCACCCCAAGGGCTACCACCAGGAAGCCGACGGCTCGTTCCGCGAGTACACGGACCTGGACCCGTCCTGGGGCTGGGCGGCGGGCGCCGTCGTCTCCACCACGAGCGACCTCAGCCGCTTCTACGCCGCGCTCCTCGGCGGCCGGCTCCTGCCCGCGGCGCAGCTCGCCGAGATGCGCACCACCGTCCCCGCCGACTCGGTGGGTCCCGGCACCCGCTACGGGCTGGGCCTGCTGAGCCGCCCGCTGTCCTGCGGCGGCCTGTACTGGGGCCACCTCGGGACCATCCCGGGCTACTTCAGCTCCGGGGGCGCCACCGACGACGGCCGCGCCGCCGGTATCGCGGTGACCATGATCCCGGGCGAGGAGGCCGAGCAGCACGTCGGGGCCGCGGTGGACACGGCCCTCTGCCGCTGACCCGGTCCGAGCGTCCGCACCGGCACGACCACGACCAGCGGGTTCCGCGCGCCTCGGCGCGCGGAACCCGCCCGCCCCGCCAATTCCCGCCTCCAGCAGAGGAGTTCCTCCATGAACGAGCGCGTACAGCACAGCCGGACCCGCCGCAGCCGCCGTGGCCGGCACCGGGTGGTGGCGGCCGTGGCGACCGTCACCGCCGTGGCCGCCGGCGTTCTGGCACCGACCGCGGCGTTCGCCGGCGGCCGGCCCGACACCGTCCAACAGAGCCTGAACGCCCTGGTCAAGGACGACGGCCTGCCCGCCGCACTGGCCGCCGTCAAGGGCCGCGACGGCCGCACCCGCAACTACACCGCCGGCGTCGGCGACCTCGTCACCGGGGCCAAGGTCCCCGTGGACGGGCAGATCCGCGCCGGCAGCAACACCAAGACCTTCACCGCCGTCGTCGTCCTCCAGCTCGTCGCCGAAGGAAAGGTGGGCCTGGACTCCCCCATCGAGACCTACCTGCCGGGCCTGCTGCGCGGCGACGGCATCGACGGGCGCGGCATCACCGTCCGCCAACTGCTCCAGCACACCAGCGGCCTGCCCGACTACATGGACTCCCCCGAACTCTCGGACTTCACCACGGTGCAGTACCGCTACTTCGAGCCCCGCGACCTCCTCGACGGCGCCCTCGCCCAGAAGGCCCTCTTCCCCGCGGGTACCGGCTGGGCGTACAGCAACACCAACTACATCGTCGCCGGACTCCTCGTCCAGAAGATCACCGGACGGCCCGTCGGCGAGGAGATCACCAAGCGCGTCATCGACCGCATCGGCCTGCGCCACACCTACTTCCCCGCCGTCGGTGACACCACCGTCCACGAGGCCCACCCCCACGGCTACCTCCCCGGCACACCGGGCGCACCCCGGTTCGACTACACCGAGATGGACTCCTCGATGGCCTGGGCGACGGGGGCGATCGTCTCGACCAACACCGACCTCAACACGTTCTTCGCCGCGCTCCTCGGCGGGCGGCTCCTGCCCGCGGCGCAGCTCGCCGAGATGCGCACCACCGTCCCCGCCGATCTGATCGGCCAGGGGATCCGCTACGGACTGGGCCTGCAGAGCAGGCCGCTCTCCTGCGGCGGCCTCGTCTGGGGCCACGGCGGCACCGCCCCCGGCTACCGGACCCGCGGCGGCGTCACCGAGGACGGCCGCGCCGCCACCATCACCGTCACCACCGTCCCGGGCGAGGCCGGCGCGCAGCACATGACGGACGCCCTGGACGCGGCCCTCTGCCGCTGACCCGGGCCTCGGGCCGGCCCCCTGCCCACGCCGGGGGCCGGCCCGACCCTGCTCGCTTCCGCCTGGTCCGACCCGCTTCAGCCCGACTCCAGCCCTGCTCGGCCCGCTTCAGCCGGCCGGGTTCGCGGACCGGGCCTCGACCAGACCGGACTCGTAGGCCGCGATCACCGCCTGGGCGCGGTCGCGGACGCTCAGCTTGGCGAAGACGCTGGTGATGTAGTTCTTGACCGTGGAGACGCTGATGCCCATCGCCGAGGCGATCTCGGCGTTGTCGAGGCCGGTGGCCAGCAGGTGCCACACCTCGATCTCACGGGGCGTCAGTTCACCCGGAGCGGACACCGGCACCGGCGCCGACACCGGCGGCCGCGGCAGCCGGGGCGAGGTGACGTAGGTGGAGATCAGCCGGGTGAGCAGGCGCGGCGCCACCACCGCCTCCCCGCCGTGCACCGTCCGCACGGCCGCCGAAAGCTCCTCCGGGGAGACGTCCTTGGGCAGGAACCCGGAGGCGCCGGCGCGCAGGGCGGCGACCACGTACTCGTCCATGTCGAAGGTGCTCAACGCCAGGACCCGGCACGCGGGCAGCTCCTGGGAGAGCCGCTCGGTCGCCTGGACCCCGTCGAGGACCGGCATCCGGATGTCCATCACCACGACGTCGGGCCGGTGCTGGTGCGCGAGGTCCACCGCCCGCTGCCCGTTGTCCGCCTCGGCCACCACCTCGAACGCCGGGTCGGGGGCCAGGATCAGCGCCAGGCCTCGCCGCACCAGCGGCTGGTCGTCCGCGATCAGCACCCTGATCCGCTCCGCGGTTCCCGTCATCCGAGCTGTTCCTCTCCGTCCGCCGGCGCCACCGGCAGACTGGCCACCACCCGGAAGCCACCACCGTCGATGCCCCCGGCCACCATGCTGCCGCCCTGCAGCGCGACGCGCTCGCGCATGCCCATCAGACCGTACCCGGTGCGGCCGGCCCGCGGTCCGGGCGCACCACCCGCGCCCACCAGGGCGTCCACCGGGGAGTCGGGCGGCGCGGCGGTGCCGTTGTCGGACACCTCGACGGTGACCCAGTCCGGGTGGTAGGTCAGCCGGACCCTCGCCCGGGCGGCCCGGCCCGCGTGCTTGCGGGTGTTGGTGAGGGCCTCCTGGACGATCCGGAACACCGCCAGGCCGGCGCTCGGCGGCAGCGGGCGCTCCTCCCCCAGGACGGCGAAGTCGGTGGGCAGGCCGGCCCTGCGGGACTCCTCGACGAGCTGTCCGAGCTGCCCGACCCCGGGTTGCGGCGCGGACGGCGCCTCACCCGACGCCCCGCCCGGTGCCTTGCCCGGAGCCCGGTCCGACCCGTCCGGCTCGTCGTCGGCCCGCAGCACGTCGAGCAGGTGGCGCATCTCGCGCAGTGCCATCCGGCCGGAGCCCTCCAGGGTGGCCAGGGCCTCGCGCACCACCTCGGTGTCACCGCCGAGGTTGGCCCTGGCACCGGCGGCCATCAGCTGCATGGTGGTGATGTGGTGGGCGACGATGTCGTGCAGCTCCCGCGCGATGCGCCGCCGTTCCTGCGCCACCGCGCGGTCGGCCAGCAGCCCGCGCCTGACCTCCGCCTCGCGCTGCCACCACGTCAGCCCCTCGGCCGTGACGACGACCAGCGCCGCGGCGACCACGTTGCCCGCCACGTCCCCCACCGCGGGCGGCAGCGGATACCCCCGGCCCACCAGCGGTACGGCGGCCGCCACGAGGCCGGTCGGCACGGCCACCGCGACGCCGCGGGACCGGGCCACGGCGAACAGCGCGACGCAGAGCGTGCCGGTGAAGTGCGGCGGCATCGACACACTCAGGTTCAGCGCCAGGCCGAGGACCAGCACCCCCGCCAGCGACGCCAGCGGGTGGCGGCGCCTGGTGAGCAGCGGCACGGCCGCCAGTACCAGCAGGACCAGCGCGGTCGCGGCGATCGGCGGTCTTCCGTCCGAGCCGCCGATCGTGTAGCCGAGGAGGTCCAGGACGGCCACCCCGACGGCCACCAGCGCGTCACCGGCCGTCCAGGGCAGGCCGGCGCCGCTCGGCTCCGGCGACGGCCGCAGTGGCAGTGGCAGTGGCAGCAGTGGCCCGTGGTGCGTCGACATGCTGTGGCGCTCCTCTCTACGGCCGGTCGGCGGCCCCGGGCCTCGCCGGTCCACCGAGACCGCCGCCCGTGAGCCGTCCCCTCGCGGCGGCCCGCGGCCCGGGGAGCGCTCCGGCGTCCCCGGTCGATCCTCCCAGCGGCCCCCGGCCCCGGGCAGGCTCCCGGGACCGATCCCGGACCGGGCCCCTGGTCCTGGCCGGGGCCGTACCCCGGGGCCCCGGTCCTGATCGCGTTCCCGCCCTTGTTCCCGCCCCCGGCGCCGCCGTCGGCGCCGTTACCGCCGGGCCGGGGCCTGCTCCCAGGCCTGCCCGCCCGCCGGGTAGGCGTACAGCGGCCGGTCCTTCACCGCGCTGGTGCGGAACGGGGTGCCGTGGCCGAGGTCGACGGGCAGCATCCCCTTCCGGTTGCCGCTGGTCCACTCCAGTTCCAGGTACCAGCTGACGTCGTGGGTGGTGGTCTCGGCGGTGACCTCGATGACCGCCGGTTCGCTCTGGGTCACGACCACCGGCAGGCTGCCGCTGCCGTCGGCCACGACCGGGACGGGGCGGGCCGCGTCCAGGTCGATGCGGTAGGAGCGGGCGCCGACTCCACCGGCGCAGCCCTCGCCCATGGAGTAGGCGTTCCAGGCGAGCGGGGCCGCGACCCGGGTGACCCGGACGTTGAGACCCGTCAGCAGCACGGTGTCCCAGCCGGTGCCCTGCACGGTGAGCTTGACCGACCGGGAGTGGCCCGGCACCGCGCCGACCTGGGAGGCCCAGCCCGCCGCCTCCGGCACGGCGGGCGGTCGGGGGACCTCGGACGGCGGGCGGTTGACGACGTACTGGTCGCACTTGGCGTCCCAGCCGGACGGGTGGACGGCGACGCTGATCGGTGCGCTGGTGCTCGGGTCCGCCCCGCCGGTCGCCCCGGACGGGCTCGCCCCGGCAGCGGCGACGGCGGCGGCGACGGCGGCCGCGGACAGCTGCGGGGACAGGGACGGGGCCGGGGATCCGGTGGACGACCCGGCGTCGGCGGCCCGGGCGGGGTCGGTCTCCCCGTCCGGACGGAGCCTCAGGCCGGTGACGACGACCCCGACGGCGACCAGCAGCGCGATGGCCGTCACCGCGGCGAGGACGCCCCGGCGGCGGGTGCGCCGCCGCGACGGCACCGCGGGGGCGCGGTCCGGGACGGGCTCCGGTGCCGGGGCCGCCTCCGGTATCGGGGTCGCGGGCGGTACCGGGGTCGCGGGCGGTGCGGGTGCCACCGGCTCAGGGGCGGCGGTCGGCCTGTTCCCACGCGTCGCACGGACGACGACCCACAGCCGGTACAGCTCGACGCGTTCCTGCGGCGTCGCCTCGCACACCCGCGAGAAGTGGTCCAGCGGGGCGAACTCCGTCGGCATCACATCGCCGTTGCAGTAGCGGTGCAGGGCCGACGTGCTCAGGTGCAGCCGCTTCGCCAGCGCTCCGTAACTGAGCCCCGACCGGCTCTTCAGCTCCTGCAGCAGCCGGGCGACCTCGTCCGTCTCCCTCAACTTCCCGATTCCCTTCGGCACTGTTCCTTCACCCGCCCCCGGCAGTCGGGCTCGGCACCGTCACGTCCCCCGCCCCCGCCCCCGACGGCTGTGGCGCGGGCTCCGGCAGACAAGCACGCGGCACGCCGTCCCACGGTTCCGCCATCCCGCGAACACGTCCCAGGAAGCTTACGTCTTCCCAGCTCAGAGCGGGTACGGGCGTCCCCGGGTCCCTGATCGCCGGCTCACCGTTGTGGCCGGGACGAGCAGCCGGACAAGCTGGCGACCAACACCGAGAAGGAGCACCTGTGAGCACTGTTCGGGCGGCCCGTTCCGCCATACGCACCACCGACCGTTTCAACCGCGGCGCGGTGGCACTGACGATGGGCGGGGTCCTGCTGATGACCGCGGCCTGCGGTGACGAGCAGGGCAAGGGCGGTGCAGCGGCCGGCCCGGCGGGCGCCTCCGCCACCGCCGCCCCCGGCGCCACCGGGGACGGGAACGCGAACACGACCACCTCGAAGACGTCCGCCGCCGTGCTGGACGTCGAGCCGAAGGACGGCGCCCGCGGCGTCGCGCCGAACGCCCTGCGGGTGTCCGTCTCCAAGGGCAGGCTCACCACCGTCGACGTGACCGACAAGGACGGCAAGCCCGTCCAGGGCTCGATCACCCCGGACGGCACCGGCTGGAAGCCCGCCGCCGCGCTCACCCCCGGCACGGCGTACACGGTGAACGCCCAGGCGGCGGACGCCGACGGCCTGGTGGCCGCGTCCACCTCCGCCTTCACCACGCTCACGCCCGAGAAGCAGGTGTCCACCAACGACAACATCGGCGACGGCCAGACGTACGGCGTGGGCATGATCGTCAAGGTGGACTTCAGCACGAAGGTCGTGAACAAGGACGCCGTCGCCAAGGCGATCACCTTCGAGACGGACAACGGCACCGAGGTGAAGGGCCACTGGTTCGACGACAACCGGCTGGACTTCCGCCCGGCCGACTACTGGAAGCCGGGCACCAAAGTGACCATCCACTACCGGCTGAAGAACGTCGAGGTCGCCCCGGGCGTGTGGGGCGACGTCGACAAGGACGAGCCGTTCAGCATCGGCCGCTCCCAGGTCTCCACCGCGGACGCCGCCACGCACCAGATGACGGTCGTCCGGGACGGCAAGAGCACCACCGTGCCCGCCACGCTCGGCGACGCGAAGCACCCGTCGTGGGGCGGCACCATGGTGATCATGTCCAAGGAGAAGGTCACCCACATGAACTCCCAGACCGTCGGCCTCGGCAACGAGTACGACATCCCCGCCGTCCCGCACGCGATGCGGCTGACCAGGAGCGGCACCTACCTCCACGGCAACTACTGGTACGAGGGCGACCCCTTCGGCAAGGCGAACACCAGCCACGGCTGCGTCGCGCTCAAGGACACCGAGGGCGGCAGCGACACCTCCAGCGCGGGGGCGTTCTTCAACAGCTCGCTGATCGGCGACGTCGTCACGATCGTGAACACCAAGGAGAAGACCGTCGCCCCCGACAACGGCCTGGGCGGCTGGAACCTCCCCTGGGCGAACTGGTAGCCCCCGGCGGCACCGACCGGCTCCGGAAGCCGACGGACTGCCACCGACCGCGACCACAACAGCGGAGCCGCCGTGGAAGAGGCCCCCGGGCTCCTCCCCACCACGGCGGCTCCGCCACGCCCGGGCGCGGCCTCGGGCAGGCGGCAGGCGTCAGGCGGGCATGCCCGGCTCGGCGAGACCGCTCTCGTAGGCGATGATGACCAGTTGGGCCCGGTCCCGGACGTTCAGCTTGGCCAGAAGGCTGCTCACATGCGTCTTCACGGTGGGCAGGCTGATCACCAGCCGCTGGGCGATCTCGGCGTTCGACAGCCCGTTCGCGATCAGCACGAGCACCTCCTGCTCCCGCCTGGTGAGCCCGACGAGCCGCGGAGCCGGCCGCGCCGTCGGCCGGGTGCGGGAGACGGTCTCGATGAGGCGGCGTGTGACCGTGGGCGCCAGGACGGCCTCGCCGGTGGCGATGACGCGAATGCCGGCGACCAGGTCCGAGGGCGAGGCGTCCTTCAGCATGAATCCGCTCGCGCCCGCCTGGAGGGCCGGGTAGACGTACTCGTCCATGTCGAACATCGTCAGGGCCAGCACCCGTACGCCGGCCATGGTCTCGTCGGAGCAGATCTCCCGGGTGGCCGCGATGCCGTCCATGACAGGCATCCGCAGGTCCATCAGGACGACGTCGGGCCTGAGCTCCCGGGCGAGTTCCACCGCCCGGGCGCCGTCACCGGCCTCGCCGACGGTCTCCATCCCCGGTGTCGAGTCGACGAGGACGCGGAAGCTCCCGCGCAACAGCGCCTGATCGTCCGCGATCAGCACCCGGACCGCCTCGGCCATCCCGCATTCCCCGCAAACTGCTCATCGAGCCCTCGAAGTCCGCGATTCTAGCAGCAGCGCCTGTTCCGTCTCCTCAACTGCCTTTGGACATAAGCCCTGTTGAGGGCGGTCGGCCGGGGCCGGAGCACGCCGGCCGGCCGCGCCCGTCACGCGACGTCGAGTCCCTCCCCGCCCGTCCCGTCAACCGTCCCAACGCCGGTGGCGCAGCCAGCCGGCCGCCAGTGCCACGACGGTCCACGCGAGGAGGACGGCGAACCCGGTGAGCGCGTCGTCCGAGCCGACCGTGAGCATCCGCATGCCGGCCCGGTCGGGGAGGTACCGGACCATCTCCTTGGTCGCGCCGATGGTGGACAGGATCTGGGAGCCGGCGAGCACCATCGGGAGCAGGACGGCCAGCGGGACGACGGCGCCGCGGGCCGTCGAGGCCACGCCCGCCGCGAACAGGCTCATCATCGTCAGATAGACCACGGCGCCGGCGAGGGCGCGGGGGACACCACTCGTGTCGATGCCGGCGCCGTGGGGACCGAGGGCGAACTGCGTGAGCAGGTAGCCGAGGACGGTGACGGGGATCGCGACGGCCACCGCGGCGGCGGCGGTGACGGCCGCCTTCGCCAGGTAGAGCCGCCCGCGCCGGGGCACGGCGAGCAGCGAGACCCGCATCATGCCGGACGAGTACTCGCTCGAGACGAGGAGCACGGCGAACACGATCAGCGCCAGCTGGCCGTAGAGGACGCCGTCCATGCCGGTCTGCTCGGGGGTGAAGTCGGAGCGGAGCAGGGGGTTGTCCGACTCGATCGCCTTCCTCGCGGACCAGCCGCCCAGGGCGGAGAGGAAGAGGCTGGCGGGGGCGAACAGCAGCAGCGCGACGAACGTGCCGCGGACGCCGCGCAGTTTGGTGAACTCGGCCCGCATGGCCGCGGCCGTCTCAGACACGGGTGCTGCTCCCTTCGGGGCCGGTGAGCTTGAGGAAGGTGTCCTCGAGCGATCCCGTGTGGGTGCTCAGCTCTTCGAGCGGGAGGTCGCCCGCCGCGGCCAGCCGGTTGATCTCGGCCGCCGTCATGCCGTCGACCTCCAGGCTGCCGTCGTGCGCGAGGCTCAGCGAGGCGCCGTTCCGTTCCAGTTCCCGGTGCAGGCGCAGGGGTTCGGAGGTCCGCACCCGCACGTAGGTCCGTGCGTGGCGCCGGATGAACTCCTCCGTGCCGGTCTGGGTAAGCAGTCGTCCGCGGCCGATGACGACCAGGTCGTCCGCGACCACGGACATCTCGGCCATCAAGTGGCTGGAGACGAGGACGGTCCGGCCCTCGGCGGCCATCGAGCGCAGCAGGTCGCGCAGCCATCGGATGCCCTCGGCGTCCAGGCCGTTGACCGGCTCGTCGAGCACCAGGACGGGCGGGTCGCCGAGCAGGGCCGCGGCCAGGCCGAGCCGCTGTCCCATGCCGAGGGAGAACGTGCCGACCCGCCGCCGGGCCGCTCCGGTCAGGCCGACCGCCTCCAGGACCTCCGCGACCCGTCGCCGGTCGATCCGGTTGCTCTGCGCGATCCAGCGCAGATGGTCGGCGGCGGTCAGGCTGCGGTGCGCGACCGCCGTCTCCAGCAGGGCGCCGACCTGCCGGGCGGGGTACGTCAGTTCGTGATAGGGGCGGCCGCCGATGAGGGCGGTTCCGGCATCCGGGCGGGTGAGGCCGAGGATCATGCGCATCGTCGTGGACTTCCCGGCCCCGTTGGGGCCCAGGAATCCGGTGACGGCGCCCGGCCGCACCGTGAAGGTGAGGCCTGCCACGACGGTGGTCTCCCCGTACCGCTTGGTCAGGTTCTGGACTTCGATCACGGGACGAGTCTCGTCGGGCGGGCCGGCCGGCCGCATCGGTCCGGGGTCGGGATTCCGCGGCGGCCCGCGCGGGCCGAACCCATACCTGCGGATGAGTCCGGCACCCGGGAACGGGTCGGGCTCAGTACGGCAGTGTCACCACGATCCGGAAGCCGCCGCCCGGCCGCGGCCCGGCGCCGAAGGTGCCGCTGTGCGCGGCGACCCGCTCCTTCATCCCGACCAGGCCCATCCCCCCGCCGGGCACGGTGGGCCGGTGCCCGGGCCCGGGGCCCTCGTCGGTGATGTCGATCGTCAACGTGCCCTGGACGGCCGCGATCCGGACCCGGCAGCGGGTGGGCGCGGCATGCTTGACGACGTTGGTCAGGGCCTCCTGGACGATCCGGAACACGGACAGCGCGACACCGTTCGGGGGCTCCTCCTCGTACTCGCTCCGCAGGTCGACGCGGACTCCGGCGGCCTCGGCCGTGCGCACCAGGGCCGGCAGGTCCGTCAGCCCCTGGACCGGCCGCAGGTCGCCGGCGCCGCCGTCCTGCTCGCGGCGCAGCACCTTGAGGGTGGCCCGCATGTCACGCAGCGCCCGGCGGCTGATGTCCTCGATCACCGCCAGGGCTTCCCGCGCCTCCTCGGGGCGGGTGGTGGCCACGTGGTTGGCGACGCTCGCCTTGATCGCGATCACGCCCACGCTGTGGGTGACGACGTCGTGGATGTCACGGGCGATGCGCAGGCGTTCCTCGGCCTTCGCCTGCTCGGCCGCGTGCTCGATGGCGCGCCGCAGGCTCTCCCGCCGTTCCCTGACCGCGGCCCCCGTCGCCCAGGTGGCGCCGAGGACGAGCACTCCGAGCACGACCTGTACGGCCCTGCTCCCGCCCTGGTACCCCTGCCCTCCCGACACCGTCATCAGGACCGCGCCGGCCGTGCACAGCCCGGCGACGAGGGCCACGGAAAGCCCCGGTCGCCCCCTCCTGGTGGTGGCCACCAGGTACAGGGCGTAGGCGGCGGCGAGGAAGGGGGTCGGCCCGACCCCGGCGACCAGCGCCACCCAGGCGGCGGTGAACGCGACCGCGAACACCGGGACCGGCCACAGCCTCCGTACGACCAGCGGCAGCGCGGTGCCCAGGGACAGCAGCCACACGGCGGTGGCGCTCACCTCGCCGCCGTCGGCCGGACGCAGCACCGACACCTGCGGGAGGATCACGAACCCGAGCGCGGCCAGCACGTCCAGTGTGATCAGGCGCCGACGAGGAGCATTACCCATGTGCCGAACGTAGGGGGCCGGTTCGAGGCGCGTCCAGTACGGGTGTGGATCAAGGTCGGCGTGTACCGCAATTCGCCCTGCGGGTGTACTGTCGCCCGCCGGCGACCAGGCCCATTGGTCCACACCATATGCCTGTCGACAATGCCCCCCCTGTCTCTGGATAAACATCCGTTCCTCGGGAAACAGTCGTCACCTCCCCGTTTCGGCCACCGTCCGCCGCGCCCGCACGGTGCCCGGCGCGGAGGGAGGGCAACCGGTGACGGGGCCGCGCCGGGCCCATGGCCCCAGGGACTCCGGGCTCACCCGCGAGCCCAGGGGACCGCCGGCGTCCCCGCGCCACACCCGTCCGGCGAAGACATACCGGATGACCGGATAGTCACTCATCAAGCGGAACGATCCCTTGCAGTTAAGAGCGGAACTTGCGTTTCGATCATTCGTCTACCCATACTCGCTGGAGCACCGGACCGGCCTTTCTCCTGCAAAGAATGACGCACCGAAGAAAAACGAGCCGTACGACGTGCCAAACGGGGGACGTACAAATGGAGATCAACCTGTTCATCATCAGCGACAATCCGGTTTCACTCGCCGGACTGGAGACAATCATCGAACAGGATGGCAGATTCACACTCGTCGGCCGGGCCGTGGGCGTCCTCGACGGCATGCGATGTCTCGAGAACACCGAATTACAGCCGCACGTGGTCATCCTGGGCGAGCCGTCCTCGAAGAGGTCCATCTACGAGAACGCCCAGCAGATCGTCTCGACATTCCGCCGCCACAAGACCAGGCCCAAAATGATGGTGGTGTCGCAGAACGACGACGACGACGCCGTCTTCACCGCCCTGCGCGTCGGGGTCAGCGGATACCTCTCGCACATGAGGTCCTCCGAGGAACTCCTCCACTCCATCGAGATCGTGGCCAAGGGGGGCGCCGTCTTCAGCCGGACCATCGCCTCCCGGCTCAGCCAGCATTTCTCCACCGTGCGGATCCTGCCGGAGACGACCGGGCTGTCCGAACTGACCAGCAGGGAACTCGAGATCCTGGAACTGGTCGCCGGCGGACTGAGCAACCACCAGATCGCCCGTCGGATCTTCCTGGCGGAAAAGACCGTACGCAATTACGTCTCGCGGATCTTCGCGAAACTGGAGGTGCACGACCGGGCCTCCGCCGCCGTGCTGGCCCGCGACGCCGGTCTCGGGAAGGAGACACGGGAAGTCCGCACCGCGTAGCACGAGTTCACCTCAGGCGTGGCATGACATAGCTCTGCCGAACGCGCCTGACCCGCAGGAAGAAGCTCCGGTTGGAGCGGGTGGCCGACGACGGCCCCGCCGAGCCGGGGCTTCGGCGTGCCATGCCCGAAATCAGCATTCCGGCCCCATCGGAACACAAGGAGTGAACGAGTCGTGTCCCCCACCGAGTTGCCCCTCGTCTGCCTTCCCTTCGCGGGCAGCGGAGCCGGGTTCTACCGCGCCTGGAACGTCGCACCGCCCGGCCTCAAGGTCGTACCCCTCCAACTTCCCGGCCGCGAGGAGCTGTTCCTGGAGGAGCCGTTCACCGACGCGTCGGAGGCCGCCGCCGCCCTCGCCCCGCGAATACTGGAACTCGTGGGCGGCGAGGCGCCGTTCGCGCTCTTCGGGCACAGCCTGGGTGCCGTCCTCGCGTACGAGCTGGCCCGCGAGCTGGGCGGACGCTCCGGACTCCGCCACCTCTTCGTGAGCGGGTCCCCCGGCCCCGGCAGCGGGCGCGAGCGGCGGGCGACCGGGCTGGACGACGAGGAGTTCCTGGCCCGCGTCGGCGAGTTCGCCGGCTACCGGCACGCGGCCTTCGACGACCCCGACCTGCGGGAGCTGCTCCTGCCCCTGCTGCGCGCCGACGTGGCGATGCACGAGGACTACGTCCCCGCCTCCGACACCCCGCTGCCGCTCCCGGTCACCTCGCTGCGCGGCGCCGAGGACGGGCTCGTCTCCCGGACGCAGGCGGAGGAGTGGCGGAGCACCACCGGGGCGTCCTTCGACTACCGGGAACTGCCCGGCAGTCACATGTACCTGGTCGACTCCCCGGAGGTGCTGCTGGCCACGGTCGCGCAGGTACTCTCCGACGGCGGCGCCGCCCCGGCCGACCCCGACCGCGGAGGGTCGCCGTGCAGCTGAAGGGCAAGACGGCCGTGATCACGGGGGCGGCGCGCGGGCTCGGCCGCGCCTGTGCCGTCCGGTTCGCGGCGGAGGGCGCCGACCTGCTGCTGCTCGACATCGCCGACGACCTCCCCGGCGTGGGCTACCCCATGGGGTCGGCCGCCCAGCTCGCGCACACGGCCGACCTGTGCGCGCGGCACGGCGTCACGGTGCTCCCGGCCCACTGCGACGTGCGCGACCTCCGAAGGGTCACCTCGGTTGTGGCGGAGTGCCTCGACCGGTTCGGACGGCTGGACGTCCTGGTCAACGGCGCGGGGATCGCCGCGCCCTCCGGCCGCAGGGTCCACGAGATCACCGAGGACGAGTGGTCGCTCATGCTGGACGTCGACCTGTCGGGCGCCTGGCGGATGACCAAGGCCGTGGTCCCGGCGATGATCGAGCAGCGCTCGGGCAGCATCATCAACATCGCCTCGACGGCCGGTCTCGTGGGCTACCGGCACTTCGCCGGCTACGTCGCCGCCAAGCACGGCATGATCGGCCTGACCAAGGCGGCGGCACTGGACTACGCGCCGCACCGCGTCCGGGTGAACGCGCTCTGCCCCGGCTCCGTCCGGGACGACCCCCTGGTCGAGGGCCGGATGCTCTCCGAGATAGCGCGCTCGCTCGACGTCCGCGTCGACGAACACGAGGAGGTGTTCGTCCAGGCCCAGCCGATGAACGCCCTCATCGAGCCCCCGGACGTCGCCGGTGCGGCCCTCTGGCTGGCGGGCGACGACTCGCGCCAGGTGACCGGCAGTGTGCTCACGGTCGACGGCGGCTTCAGCGCCCGGTGACCGTGCCCGCCCGCCCCCCTTCGGAGACGGAGATCTGATGACCGTACGCACTCCTGCCTGCCACAGCCTGGTGGTACGCGCCCGGTACCCGGTCGACCGGGAACAGAGCCGGACGTTGTTGGAACAAGAGAGCGGGGAACGGCCGGAGCGGGCGGGGTCGAGGCTGTGGACCCTGCCGCTCGCGGTGGACTCCTCGACCGGCCCCGGGCACGCCCGCGTCCGCCAGGAGGCCGAGCGGCCCCTGCACCCCTGCGGACCCCCGTTGCGCGCCGTGCTCGTGGAGTACGCCGACGGGGTCGTCGACGCGGTCCTGGTGGCGCGGCGTTCGGTGCCCTACGGCGTCCTCGTGCGGCTGGCGGCGCTCCTCCTGGACGGTGAGCCCCTCGACGGCGACCCGCTGCCCTCCCTCGACACACCGGACACACCGGACGCGCAGGACGCGCAGGACCCGTCGGACGGGGACACCACGCCGCTCACGGTGCCCTGGGGCCTGGGGGACCGCCAGGCGCCGGACCCCACCGCCGCCGGGACGGTCCCGCTGACGGACCGTCCGGAGTGGCCCGGGGAGGAGCCGCTGGTGGCCGCGGCGGCGCTGGCGCTGGCGCGCTACCAGGGCGGGCCGGAGGCGCGCATCGCGGTGTTCGACCGCGCGTTTCGGATGGGCGGTCCCGCGGTGCGCTCCGTCCGGGTCGACGCGGACGGCACGGTCGCGGACCTCCTCGCGGCCGGTACCGGCACTCCGCTGCCCGGCGCTGCGGTCGCGAGCGTGGGCGTGGTCCTCGGTGACGCCGCCTCCGGGACGTCCTACACCCCGTTCCCGGGGTCGGGGCTCTCCCTGGTCCTCCATCTGGAGCGGCAGCCCGACGGCACCTGCGCCGCCCGCCTCCACCACGATCCGCGCACGGTGGCCCCGTTGACCGCGGAGTGGTTCGGACGGAGCGTCCTGCACCTGGCCGAGCGGCTGCGCACCCTGCCCGGGACGACTCCGACGGCGCGGCTGGGCCTGCTGGACCACGCCGCGGCCGAGGCCGTGACCCGGCTGGGCGGCTTCCGTCCCGCGGCCGACCCCGGCGAGCCCGCGCCCGCCGGGCCCGGGCCCGGGCCGGAGCGGCGGACGCCGCCGGAGACCATCGACGGGCGGATCGCGGAGCTGGCCCGGCAACGGCCGGACGCCGTCGCGGTGACCGACGACGAGAGCAGTCTGACGTACGGCCAGCTGGACGACCGGGCGGAGCGGGTGGCCGCCGGGCTGCGCGCCCTCGGGGTGGGCGGCGCACGGGTGGGGGTGTGCCTGGAGCGGGACACCACGCTCGTCGCCACCCTGCTGGGCGTGCTGAAGGCGGGCTGCGCCTACGTCCCGATGGACGCCCGGTACCCCGAGGAGCGGCTGCGCTACACCGCGACCGACGCCCGGGTGCCGGTCGTCATCGGGGACCCGGCGCGCTTCCCCCGGATCGAGGGGGTGACCGTGGTCTCGCCCCAGGAACTGATGGACGCGCAGGAACCCCTGGAGACCGGGAAGACCGGCAACACCGACACGGCCGCCTACGTCATCTACACCTCGGGATCCACTGGCCGCCCGAAGGGGGTCGTGGTCCCCCACCGCAACGTGCTGGCCCTGGTCGGTGCCACGTCCGCGGACCTCGGGCTCGGACCGGACGACGTGTGGACGTTCTTCCACTCCAGCGCCTTCGACTTCTCCGTGTGGGAGATCTGGGGCTGCCTGCTCACCGGGGGCCGGCTGGTCGTCGTACCACACTGGGCGGCGCGTGACCCGGACGAGTTCCACGAGCTGCTGGCCCGGCGGCGGGTGACCGTCCTCAGCCAGACCCCGTCCGCGTTCTCCCAGCTCATCGAGGCCGACACCCGGTCGGCCCCGGGCGCCGCACCGCTCGCCCTGCGGCTGGTCGTCTTCGGCGGCGAACCGCTGAACACGGCGATGCTGGGGCGGTGGTTCGCCCGTCACTCCCCCGCCCGGTGCCGGCTGGTCAACATGTACGGCATCACGGAGACGACCGTCCACGTCACCGCGCAGGAGGTGACCCCGCGCGAGGTCCTGGAGCGGTCCCGGTCCGTGGGCCGGGCGCTGCCCGGCTGGTGGGTGTCGGTCCGGGACGAGCACGGCCACGTCCTGCCGCCGGGGCCCGCCGGTGAGATCTACGTGGGTGGTGCCGGGGTGGCCGACGGCTATCTCGGCCGTCCCGAGCTGACGGCGGACCGTTTCGTCGACGACCCGGTGACCGGGGAGCGGGTCTACCGCAGCGGCGACCGGGGCCGGCTGAGGCCGGACGGCCGGCTCGACCACCTCGGCCGGCTGGACAACCAGGTGAAGGTGCGGGGCCACCGGATCGAGCTGGACGAGATCACCTCCGTCCTGGCCTCGGACCCCGGGGTCGCCGACGCGGCGGTCGTCTTCCGGGAGGGCGAGGCGGGGGACCCGGCCGGCGCCCGCATCGACGCCTACGTGGTGCTCCGGGACGGCGGTTCGGTGGACCAGGTCTGGCGGACGGCCCGGCGCGTGCTGCCGGACCACATGCTGCCGGCCGGCCTCACCGGGGTGTCCGGCATCCCGCTGACCCTCAACGGCAAGCCGGACCTCTCCCGGCTCCCGGCCCCGTCCACCGGCCCCGCCCCGGCCCCGGCTCCGACCGCGGCACCGGCACCGGCACCGGCACCGGCACCGGTCACGGACCGGGACGGCGCCACGGCGGATCCGGAGGCGAAGGGCGGCGACCTCGGGACCGAGATCCTCGCCGTGTGGTCCGGTCTGCTGGGCGTCGACGTGGAACCCGACGGCAACTTCTTCGAACTCGGCGGCAACTCCCTCCTGGTGGTCCGCATGCTGTCGGACCTGCGGCAACGGGGGCTGCCCAAGGTGACGCCGCGCGAGTTCTACGGGAACTCGACGGCGCGGTCCTTCGTGGAGCTGGTCCTCGGCCGCGTCGGGGAGACCCCGTAGCCGTCCTCGCACTCAGACCAGCGGTGTTCACACCAAGGGAGCGAAGAAGTACGTGACGCGGTGGGCGAAGAGGCCGGTGCCGTCCGTCCGGAAGAAGTCGGCGAACCGCAGGCTCACCGCGTCACCCCCCTTGAGCGTTCCGGTGAAGCTGCCGCGCACCGCGGCCTCCCGCCCGGACAGCAGCAGCTGGTCGACCGTGTGCCGGCCGTCGGCGATGACCCGCTCCCCCTGGTAGAAGGCGGTCAGTTCGTCCCGGCCGACCAGGGGCTGGTAGCCCGGCCGTTCGTAGGTCGCGTCGGCGGTGAAGAGTTCCACCAGTTCGTCGAAGCGGTTGGCGTCGACCAGTGAGTAGTAGCGGCGGACCGCGTCCTGGATCGGGGAGGCTCCGGTCATGACTGCATGCTCCCCGCCAGGCCGCGCGGCCGCATGTCGGTCCACTGCCGGTCGATGTACTCCAGGCAGGTGTCGCGGGTGTCCTCGGCGTGGGCGACCGCCCAGCCGTCGGGCACCGCGAGGGAGGCCGGCCACAGGGAGTGCTGCCCCTCGTCGTTGACGAGCACGAGGTAGCCGGCGTCCGGGTCCTCGAACGGGTTCGTCATGGGATGTCCTCATCTCTGCGTCTACGGAATCTCTGCGTCTACGGATCTACGGACTTCTGGAGCTGGTCTCCGGTCTCTCCCCGTGGGCCCGGGGAACCGTGGCCGCGGTTGCCCGGGCCCACGGTTCCCCGGCACTCGGTTTCCCGGCACGCGGTTCCCCGGCACGCCGCTCAGGAGAGCCGGCGCATCCTCTCGGCGAGGATCGGCCCGATCACCCGCAGCGCCTCCGGGCCGGCCATCGCGGCGTGGCCGCAGTCGACCGTGCGGTGGTCGAGCGGCCCGTCGATGTACGGGGCCCACATCTCCGGGGTGACCAGGTCGGACGGGTCCTTCCGGGTGGCCGCGAACACGACGGCCTCCGTCGCCAC
This sequence comes from Kitasatospora sp. NPDC001225, assembly GCF_053597855.1. NCBI lineage: Bacteria > Bacillati > Actinomycetota > Actinomycetes > Kitasatosporales > Streptomycetaceae > Kitasatospora > Kitasatospora sp. NPDC001225. The sequence continues at coordinate 20,883 of NZ_JBSFJC010000068.1, read as the reverse complement.
CGGCGTGTGCCGGTGGGCGGGGGTGATCCGGAGGTCGTTGGCCATGACCCGCAGGACGTCGGCGATCCGGTCCTCGGTGAAGTCGGCCACGGCCGCGTGGTGCTCACGGGCCAGCTCCGTGAACCGCGCGTGCGTGAGCGGTTCCCCGTCGCCGACGGGCACTCCGAACGCCGTCAGCAGCGTCCGGTACACCATGGACGTGTCGAGGGTCGCCTCCTCGGCGAGTTCCTCGGCGGTCCTGGGCCGCGCGGGCTGCGCGTCGAGGAGGACCAGGAACGGGACGTCGAACCCGCGCTCCCGCAGCCGGGCCGCCATGGCGTGGGCGACCACCCCGCCGAACGACCAGCCCAGCAACGGGAAGGGGCCCTCGGGACGCAGCCGGAGGAGCTCGGCGATGTAGTCGTCGGCGATCTCCTCGACGCTGCCCGGCAGGTCGTCCGGCTCGGACAGTCCGCGGGCCTGGATGCCGTAGACGGGCACCTCCGCGGGCAGGTGGCGCAGCAGTCCGGCGTACGACCAGCTCAGGCCGCCGCCCGGGTGGACGCAGAACAGCGGCACGCCCTCGGCGCGGGGCCGCAGGGGCAGGACGACACCGAAGGCGTCGGCCGAGCCGTCGTGGTCCGCGTCGAGGCGGCGGGCGAGCCCGGCCACGTCGGAGGTCTCGAACAGGGCGCGCAGCGGCAGCTCCACGCCCAGCACGTCCCGGACGCGGTCGATCAGCCGGGTGGCGAGCAGGGAGTGGCCGCCCAGGTCGAAGAACCCGTCGTCCACGCCGACCCGCTCCACCCCGAGGACCTCGGCGAACAGCCCGGCCAGCACCGCCTCCTGGGGGGAGGCGGGCCCGCGGCCGGCGGCGGCGCCCCGGTCCGGGGCCGGCAGGGCTCGGCGGTCGAGCTTGCCGTTCGGGGTCAGCGGCAGGGCGGGCAGGGTGAGCACAACCGACGGCACCATGTACTCGGGCAGCCGCAGGCGCAGGGCGTCCCGGAGGTCGCGGCGTTCGGCGAGGTGCGGCGCTTCGGCCGACTCGTCGGGCACCACGTAGGCGACCAGCCGTTGGTCGCCCGGCCGGTCCTCCCGTACCACCGCCACGGCGTGCGCCACGCCGGGCTGTTCCCGGAGCAGGACCTCGATCTCGCCCGGTTCGATCCGGAAGCCCCTGATCTTGACCTGCTGGTCGGCCCGGCCGGCGAACTCCAGCAGGCCGTCCCGGTTCCGGCGCACCAGGTCGCCGGTGCGGTACATGCGGGTGCCGGCCGGACCGTACGGGTCCGCCACGAAGCGCTGGGCGGTCAGCCCGGGCTGCCCCAGGTACCCGCGCGCCACGCCGGCGCCGGCGATGTACAGCTCGCCCACCACGCCGGGCGGCACCAGGCCGAGGCGCTCGTCGAGGACGTGCACCCGCGTGTTGGCGATCGGCGTTCCGATGGGCGTGCGCTCCGGTGCCGCCCCGGGGGCGATGCCGGCCGCCGTGGACCAGATGGTGGTCTCGGTCGGTCCGTACAGGTTGACGACCTCGGCGGCGCGGGCGGCGAGGGTCCGCGCGAGGTCGGGCGGGAGCGCCTCGCCGCCCACCAGGACCCGGAGCCCGTCGAGGCACTCGGGCTGCTCGTCGGCGAGGGCCCGCCACAGCGTGGGGGTCGCCTGCATGACGGTGGCTCCGGTGGCCCGGAGCAGACCGGCGAGCGCGGCGGGCGTGCGGGCCGTGTCACGGTCGGCGAGCACCAGCGTGGCGCCGCTGGTCAGCGGCAGGCAGAGCTCCAGCACGGAGATGTCGAACCCGACGGTCGTCACACCCAGCCAGCGGTCCTCGGTGGTCAGCGGGAAGCGCGCGGCCATGTCGGCGAGGAAGTTCGACAGCGCCCCGTGCTCCACGACCACGCCCTTGGGCGCGCCCGTGGATCCGGAGGTGTAGAGGACGTACGCCGGGTCCGCGGTGACGGCGACCGGCGCCGGGTCGGTGTCCGGGCACAGTGCCAGGGCGGCCGCGGTATCGGGGGCGTCGGTGACGACCGTCGCCGAGGACGGACGCTCCGCCAGGGCGCCCGCTCCGGCGCCCGTGGCGACGGCGTCGCTGGTGAGCAGGAGGGCGGGAGCGGCCTCGGTGAGGATGTGCGCCACCCGGGCGCTCGGGAACTCCGGGTCGACCGGCAGGTAGGCCGCACCCGTCTTGAGGACGCCGAGGAGCGCGGCCACCAGGTCCGCTGACCGCTCGTACATCAGCGCCACCGTGTCGCCCGGTCGGACGCCCCGGGCGAGGAGCCAGTGGGCGATCCGGTTGGCCCGGGCGTTGAGCTGGGCGTAGCTGAGCCGTTCGGCCCCGGCGACCAGGGCCTCGGCCTCGGGCGTCCGGGCCGCCTGTGCGGCGAACAGCTCCGGCACGGTCGTCGCCGGCACGTCCCGGCCGGTGTCGTTCCAGCCCGACAGGAGGTGGTGCCGCTCCTCGGGCGTGAGGATGTCGACCTGGGCCACCGGCAGTTCCGGCCGCGCGGCCAGCCCCTCCAGCAGCCGCACCCACCGGCCCAGGAACCCCTCGACGGTGGACCGGTCGAAGAGATCCGTCGCGAACTCCGCGACCCCGCGCACCCCGCCACCCGGCTCCTCGACCAGGCTGAGGGTGAGATCGACCCGGGACACACCCGTGCCCACCGGCTCCTCCGCCACCTCCAGACCCGGCAGTTCGAAGCGGGCCTGCTCGGTGTTCTGCAAGGCCAGCATCACCTGGAACAACGGATGCCGAGCCGCCGACCGCCGGGGATTCAACTCCTCCACCAGGTACTCGAACGGCACATCCTGATGCGCGAACGCGCCCAGACCCGCCTCACGCACCCGGCCGACCAGCTCGGCGAACGACGGATCACCCGACACGTCCGTCCGCAGCACCAGCGTGTTCACGAAGAACCCGACCAGGTCGTCCAGGGACCCGTCGGAGCGACCGGCCACCGGAGAGCCGATGGGGACGTCCTCCCCCGCACCCAGGCGGGACAGCAGCACGGCGAGACCCGCCTGCAACACCATGAACAACGTGGCGTTCGACGACCGCGCGAGCTCGCCCAGTGCGCGGTGCAGGTCCGGGCCCAGCTCGAACGACGCCGTCCCTCCCGCGTACGAGGCCACCGCCGGCCGAGCCCGGTCGGCGGGCAGGCTCACCTCCTCCGGAAGTTCCGCCAACTGGCCGCGCCAGTAGGCGATCTGGCCGTCGCGCACCTCGTCCAGGACCTCGCGCTGCCACAGCGTGTAGTCCGCGTACTGCACCGGCAGCGGCTCCCACCCAGGCGCCGAACCCTCCAGCCGGGCCGTGTACGCCTCCGCAAGATCACGCGCCAGCGGCGCCATGGACCAACCGTCACCCGCGATGTGGTGCAGCACGACGAGCAGGACGTGCTCCGACGGGCCCGAGGCGAACAACCACGCCCGGAGCGGGATCTCCGCCGCCAGGTCGAAGGCGTACCGGGCGGCCTCGGCCATCGCGTCGCGCAGTCCGCCGGCGTCGACCTCCACCGTCACCAGCGGGACCGGCGCCTCGGCCAGCACCCGCTGGCAGGATTCGCCGTCCACTTCGGCGAACACCGTCCGCAGCGACTCGTGCCGGCCCACCACGTCGTCCAACGCGGCCGCCAACGCACCCCGGTCCAACGCGCCCGACAACCGCAGCCCCAAGGGCATGTTGTACGTCGCCGACGGCCCCTCCAACCGGTGCAGGAACCACAGCCGCTGCTGAGCGAACGACAACGGCAACCGCTCCGGCCGCACCCCCGCCACCAACTCCGGGCGCACCACACCACCGGAAGACAACCGCTCCGCCAACCCGGCCACCGTCGACGACTCGAACACCGCACGCAACGGCAGCTCCACACCCAGCACCGAGCGCACACGACTCACCAGCCGTGCCGCCATCAACGAGTGACCGCCCAGACCGAAGAACCCGTCGTCGATCCCGACCCGGTCGACCCCCAGCACCTCCGCGAACAGACCGCAGAGGATCTCCTCCTGCGGCGAGCGCGTCGTCCGCACCGCCCGCAGCGCGTGGTCGGGGTCGGGCAGGGCGGCCCGGTCGAGCGCACCGTCCGCCGTCAGCGGGAGGGCGGGGACGGGCATGACCACCGCGGGCAGCCGGTGGTCCGGCAGCCGGTGCTTCAGGTCCTCTTGCAGGCGCGACACGGAGAACTGGTTCATGACGAGCGGCACCACATAGGCCACCGACCGCGTCGCCTCGCCGTCCACCACCACGGCGGCCTCGGCGACGCCGGGCAGTGTCCGCAGGACGGCTTCGATCTCCAGGGCGGCGGCCAACGGGTCGGCGGGGCCGACGAGTTCCAGGTGCCCGTCGTCGGTCCGGCGGCGGGCCAGGTCGCCCGTGCGGTACATCCGCGCGTCCGGCGCACCGAACGGATCCGGCATCCAGCGCTCCGGGTTACTGCCGGCCAGGTCGCTCTCCGCGCCCCTGGCGTACAGCTCGCCCACGACACCCCGTGGCACGAGTCGGAGGTTCCGGTCCAGGACGTAGTCCAGCCGCGACAGTTCGCGGTGTTCGTCGGAGGTGAGGATGTCGGCCTGGCCGACCGGCAGCTCCGGCCGCGCGGTCAACGCCTCCAGCAAGCGCACCCACCGGTCGAGCAGCACCTCGACGGTGGACCGGTCGAAGAGGTCCGTCGCGAACTCCGCGACACCCCGCATCCCACCGCCGGGCTCCTCGGCGAGGCTGAGGGTGAGGTCGACCCGGGACACACCCGTGCCCACCGGCTCCTCCGCCACCTCCAGACCCGGCAGTTCGAAGCGGGCCTGCTCGGTGTTCTGCAAGGCCAGCATCACCTGGAACAGCGGATGCCGCGCCGCCGACCGCCGGGGATTCAACTCCTCCACCAGGTACTCGAACGGCACATCCTGATGCGCCAGGGCACCCAGACCGGCCTCGCGCACCCGGCCCACCAACTCGGCGAACGACGGATCACCCGACACGTCCGTCCGCAACACCAACGTGTTCACGAAGAACCCGACCAGATCGTCCAGCGCCTCGTCCGAACGCCCCGCCACCGGCGAACCGATGGGAACGTCCTCCCCCGCACCCAGGCGGGACAGCAACACCGCCAAGGCCGCCTGGAGCACCATGAACACCGTGGCGTCATGGGCACGCGCCACCTCGCCGACGGCACGGTGCAGAGCCGGATCGAGGACGAAGGACGTCATGTCGCCGGCATAGGAGGCCACGGCCGGCCGGGCCCGGTCTGTGGGCGGGCCCACTTCCTCGGGAAGGCCCGCCAACTGGCCACTCCAGTAGGCGATCTGGCCGTCGAGAACGTCGTCCATGACCTCACGCTGCCACAGCGTGTAGTCCGCGTACTGGACCGGCAGCGGCTCCCACCCGGGCGCCGCACCCTCCAGCCGGGCCGCATAGGCCTCGGCCAGATCACGCGCCAACGGCGCCATGGACCAGCCGTCACCCGCGATGTGGTGCAGCACCACGAGCAGGACGTGCTCCGACGGACCGGTACTGAACAGCCAGGAACGGATGGGCAGTTCAGTCGAAAGGTCGAAGGCGTACCGCGCGGCCTCGTCCAACTCCCGGCGCAAAACTGCCGGTTCGACCTCGGACACCTCGAACGGCACCCGGACCCCGGTCAGTACCCGCTGACACGGCTCGCCGTCCACCTCCGCGAACACCGTCCGCAGCGACTCGTGCCGGCCCACCACGTCATCCAACGCGGCCGCCAACGCACCCCGGTCCAGCACACCGGACAACCGCATGGCCAACGGCATGTTGTACGTCGCCGACGGCCCCTCCAAGCGGTGCAGGAACCACAACCGCTGCTGCGCAAAGGACAGCGGCAACCGCTCCGGCCGCTCCCCCACCACCAGCTCCGGCCGCACCGCACCACCGGCACCCAACCGCTCGACCAGCCCGGCCACCGTCGGCGCCTCGAACACCGCACGCAACGGCAGCTCCACGCCCAGCACCGAGCGCACACGACTCACCAGCCGCGTCGCCAGCAGCGAATGACCGCCCAGGTCGAAGAAGTCGTCGTCGATCCCGGCCCGGTCGACCCCCAGCACCTCCGCGAACACCTCGCACAGCGCCGCCTCACGCGCCGAACGGGGCCCCCGGCCATCCTCCGACACCGACCCGCCGAAGTCGGGCACCGGCAACGCGGCCCGGTCCACCTTCCCGCTCGGGGTGAGGGGAAGCCGGTCCAGGGGGACGACGGCCGCCGGGACCATGTGGTCCGGCAAGGTGGCCCGCAGGTGTTCCCGGAGCTGCCGGGTGTCGATCCCGGCGCCCTCCTCCGGCACCGCGTAGGCCACCAGGGTGTTCTCCCGGGCGACGACCAGGGCCTGGCGAACCGCCGGATGGGTGGAGAGAGTCGCCTCGATCTCGGCCGGCTCGATCCGGAAACCCCGGATCTTGACCTGCTGGTCGGCCCGGCCGAGGAACTGGAGGACCCCGTCGGTCGTCCAGCGGGCGAGGTCTCCCGTGCGGTACATGCGGTCGCCGGGTGCGCCGAAGGGGTTGGCCACGAACCGCTCGGCCGTCACTCCCGGCCGCCGCAGGTAGCCGTCGGCCAACTGGACTCCGGCGATGTACAACTCGCCGGGGGCGCCGGGAGCCACCGGTCGCAGCGCCGCGTCGAGCACGTACAGGCGGGTGTTCCAGACCGGCCGGCCGATGGGTACGACCCCCGGGTCGGCGACGCTGTGCCAGGAGGTGACGTCCACCGCGGCCTCGGTCGGGCCGTAGAGGTTGTGCAGTTCCGCCTGGGGCAGCGTGTCGTGGAACCGCGCGGCCAGGTCTGCCGGGAGCGCCTCCCCGCTGCACATCACCCGAGTCAGGCCGGTGCAGCGGGCGGTGGACTCGTCGGCGAGGAACGCTTCCAGCATGGACGGCACGAAGTGGACGGTGGTGACGGCCTCCGTCTGGATCAGCCGGCTCAGGTACGCCGGGTCCCGGTGGCCTCCGGGTTCCGCGACCACGAGCGTGGCGCCGGTGACGAGCGGCCAGAAGAACTCCCAGACGGAGACGTCGAAGCTCGACGGGGTCTTCTGGAGCACCCGGTCGTCGGGGCCGAGCCCGTACTCGTCCTGCATCCACAGGAGCCGGTTGACGATGGCCCGCTGCGGGACGACAACGCCCTTGGGGCGCCCGGTGGAACCCGAGGTGTAGATCACGTAGGCGGGAAGGCCGGGGTGCTGTTCGACGGCCGGCCCGGTGGCGTCACCGCCGTCCCCGTCGAGCAGCCCGCTGATCAGGTCGAGGTCGTCGACCACGTACGCGGGCTCCGCGTCACGGCACATGAACGCGGTGCGCTCCGCCGGGTAGTCCAGGTCCAGCGGCAGGTACGCGGCACCGGCCTTGTGCGTGGCCAGGAGCACGGCGACCAGTTCGACCGACCTCGGCAGCGCCACGGCCACCGTGTCGCCCGGTCGGACGCCCTGGGCGAGGAGCCAGTGGGCGATCCGGTTGGCCCGGGCGTTCAGCTGGGCGTAGGTGAGCCGTTCGGCCCCGGCGACCAGGGCCGTGGCCTCGGGCGTCCGGGCCGCCTGCGCGGCGAACAGCTCCGGCACGGTCGTCGCCGGCACGTCCCGGCCGGTGTCGTTCCAGCCCCACAGCAGCTGTTGCCGCTCCTCGGGGGTGAGGATGTCGGCCTGGCCGACCGACAGTTCCGGCCGCGCGGCCAGCCCCTGCAACAGGCGCACCCACCGGTCGAGGAACAGCTCGACGGTGGACCGGTCGAACAGGTCCGTCGCGAACTCGGCGATTCCCCGCATCCCGCCGCCGGGCTGCTCGGCGAGGCTGAGGGTGAGGTCCATCCGGGACACGCCCGTGCCCACCGGCTCCGCCACCACCTCCAGGCCGGGCAGTTCGAACCGGGCCTGCTCGGTGTTCTGCAACGCCAGCATCACCTGGAACAACGGATGCCGCGCCGCCGACCGCCGGGGATTCAACTCCTCCACCAGGTACTCGAACGGCACATCCTGATGCGCCAAAGCACCCAGACCCGCCTCACGCACCCGACCCACCAACTCGGCGAACGACGGATCACCCGACACATCCGTCCGCAGCACCAACGTGTTCACGAAGAACCCGACCAGACCGTCCAGCGCCTCGTCCGAACGCCCCGCCACCGGCGAACCGATGGGGACGTCCTCCCCCGCACCCAGACGGGACAGCAACACGGCGAGACCCGCCTGCAACACCATGAACAACGTGGCGTTCGACGACCGCGCGAGCTCGCCCAGTGCGCGGTGCAGGTCCGGGTCGAGGGCGAAGGTGGTCACGTCACCCGTGTACGAGGCGACTGCCGGCCGCACGCGGTCGGCGGCCAGGCTCACCTCCTGCGGGAGCTCCTCCAACTGGCCGCGCCAGTAGGCGATCTGGCCGTCGCGCACCTCGTCCAGGACCTCGCGCTGCCACAGCGTGTAGTCCGCGTACTGCACCGGCAGCGGCTCCCACCCGGGCGCCGCACCCTCCAGCCGGGCCGTGTACGCCTCGGCCAGATCACGGGCCAGCGGCGCCATGGACCAGCCGTCGCCCGCGATGTGGTGCAGCACGACGAGCAGGACGTGCTCCGACGGACCGGTACTGAACAGCCAGGACCGAATGGGCAGTTCAGTCGAAAGGTCGAAGGCGTACCGCGCGGCCTCGTCCAACTCCCGGCGCAGAACTTCCGGTTCGACCTCGGACACCTCGAACGCCGCCCGGACCCCGGTCAGCACCCGCTGGCACGGCTCGCCGTCCACCTCCGCGAACACCGTCCGCAGCGACTCGTGCCGGCCCACCACGTCATCCAACGCGGCCGCCAACGCACCCCGGTCCAGCACGCCCGACAACCGCAGCCCCAACGGCATGTTGTACGTCGCCGACGGACCCTCCAACCGGTGCAGGAACCACAACCGCTGCTGCGCAAAGGACAGCGGCAACCGCTCCGGCCGCACCCCCGCCACCAGCTCCGGCCGCGCCACCGCACCCGAAGCCAGCCGCTCGACCAGCCCCGCCACCGTCGGCGACTCGAACACCGCACGCAACGGCAGTTCCGCAGCCAGCCGTTCACGGACACGGCCCATCAACCGCATCACCAGCAGCGAATGCCCGCCCAGGTCGAAGAAGTCGTCGTCGATCCCGACCCGTTCGACTCCCAGCACCTCCGCGAACACCTCGCACAGCGCCGCCTCACGCGCCGAACGGGGCCCCCGGCCACCCTCCGACACCAAGGCGCCGAAGTCGGGCGCCGGCAACGCCGCCCGGTCCACCTTCCCGTTCGGCGTCAGGGGTATGGCGGGGACGGCCGTGATCAGGGCGGGGACCATGTACTCCGGGAGCCGCCCGCGCAGTTCCCCGGCGATCGCGGACGGGTCGAACCCGGTGCCGGGCTCGGTCACCACGTAGGCGACCAGACGGACATCGCCCTCCCGGACGGTGTGGACGACGACGGTGGCGTGCGCCACTCCGGCGCAGCGCCGCAGCCCCGACTCGACCTCGCCCGGTTCGATCCGGAAGCCCCGGATCTTGACCTGGTGGTCGGCCCGGCCGGCGAACTCCAGCAGGCCGTCCCGGTTCCAGCGGGCGAGGTCGCCCGTGCGGTACATGCGGGTGCCGGCCGGGCCGTACGGGTCCGCCACGAAGCGCTGGGCGCTCAGCCCCGGCTGCCCCAGGTACCCGCGCGCCATACCGGCGCCGGCGACGTACAGCTCGCCCACCACGCCGGGCGGCACCAGGCCGAGGCGCTCGTCGAGGACGTACACCTGCTTGCCGGTGACCGGCCGGCCGATCGGCAGGGACGGCTCAGGGTCGTGGCCGGGCACCATCGCGTGCAGGGTGGCGAAGGTGGTGGTCTCACCCGGTCCGTAGCCGTTGACCACGGTGAGGTCCGGGCAGGCCGCCATGACGCGCCGCACCGGGCCCTGCGGGACGACCTCGCCGCCGGTGAAGACCTGGCGCATGGACGCGAAGCAGTCGGGGTGGTCCTCGGCCATCGCCTTGAACAGTCCCGCGGTGATCCACATGGAGGTGATGCCGTGGTCGCGGACGATGTCGCGCAGATGCGGTCCGTCGAGCGGCACGTCGGGGGCGATGACGACCCGGCCGCCGAGCAGGAGGGGCATCCACAGCTCGAACGGCAGGGCGTCCCAGGCGGTCGGCGAGTGGAGGAGCACCCGTGCGGGGTACCCGCCGACCACGGGGTCGTCGGCCAGGGACGTGATGTCGGCGTGGGTGAGCCCGATGCCCTTCGGGGTGCCGGTGGATCCGGACGTGTAGATGACGCAGGCCAGCTGGTCGGGGTCGGGGGCCGCGCCGCGGTCGCCGGCGGACGGGGACGTGGACGTGGACGGGACGTGTGCGGCGTCGTCCTGGACGAACAGCACCTGGTCCCCGGGCACGAAGGCCGGGACGCGGGTCGGCGAGTCGGTCAGCAGCAGGTTGACGTCGTTGTCCGCCCACATCCTGCGGACCTGGCTCTCCGGGTACCGCGCGTCGAGCGACAGGTACATTCCGCCGGCCTTGACCACGGCCAGCACCGCGACCACGAAGCCGATCGACCGCGGCATGGCGATGGCCACCAGGCATTCCGCGCCGACCCCACGGCCGATCAGCTCATGGGCGAGGCGGTCGGCCCGCTCGTCGAGCTGGGCGTACGTCAGCCGGGTGCCGTCGGCGACGACCGCGACGGCGTCGGGGACCCGCTCGACCTGCGCCCGGAACGCCGTGACCAGGCTGCGCGCGGGCAGGTCCGTGTCGTTCCGGCCCGACAGCAGCTGCCGGCGCTCCTCGGGCGTGAGGATGTCGACCTGGGCCACCGGCAGTTCCGGCCGCGCGGTCAACCCCTCCAGCAAACGCACCCACCGGTCGAGGAGCACCTCGACGGTGGAGCGGTCGAAGAGGTCCGTCGCGAACTCCGCGACCCCGCGCATCCCGCCGTCAGGGTCCTCGGCGAGGCTGAGGGTGAGGTCGACCCGGGACACGCCCGTGCCCACCGGCTCCGCCACCACCTCCAGACCCGGCAGCTCGAACCGGGCCTGCTCGGTGTTCTGCAACGCCAGCATCACCTGGAACAGCGGATGCCGCGCCGCCGACCGCCGGGGATTCAACTCCTCCACCAGGTACTCGAACGGCACGTCCTGATGCGCCAAGGCACCCAGACCCGCCTCACGCACCCGACCCACCAGCTCGGCGAACGACGGATCACCCGACACGTCCGTCCGCAACACCAGCGTGTTCACGAAGAACCCGACGAGGTCGTCCAGCGCCTCGTCCGAACGCCCCGCCACCGGCGAACCGATGGGAACGTCCTCCCCCGCACCCAACCGGGACAGCAACACCGCCAAGGCCGCCTGCAACACCATGAACACCGTGGCGTCATGGGCACGCGCCACCTCGCCGACGGCACGGTGCAGAGCCGGGCTCAGCCCGAACGACGCCGTCTCTCCCGCGTACGAGGCCACGGCCGGCCGAGCCCGGTCGGCGGGCGGGCTCACCTCCTCCGGCAGGCCAGCCAACTGACCGCGCCAATACGCGAGTTCATCCTCCCGTACACCGTCCAGCAGCTCGCGCTGCCACAGCGTGTAGTCCGCGTACTGCACCGGCAGCGGCTCCCACCCCGGCGCCGCTCCCTCCAGCCGGGCCGCATAGGCCTCGGCCAGATCACGGGCCAGCGGCGCCATGGACCAGCCGTCGCCCGCGATGTGGTGCAGCACCACGAGCAGGACGTGCTCCGACGGGCCGGTACCGAACAGCCAGGACCGGATGGGCACTTCGGCCGCCAGGTCGAAGGCGTACCGCGCCGCGCCCGCCAACACCGCGTCCAGACCGCCGGGTTCGACCTCGCACACCTCGAACGGCACCCGCACGCCGTTCAGCACCCGCTGGTACGACGCGCCGTCCACCTCCGCGAACACCGTCCGCAGCGACTCGTGCCGGCCCACCACGTCGTCCAACGCGGCGGCCAACGCACCCCGGTCCAGCACACCCGACAACCGCAAGGCCAACGGCATGTTGTACGTCGCCGACGGACCCTCCAGCCGGTGCAGGAACCACAGCCGCTGCTGCGCGAACGACAGCGGCAACCGCTCCGGCCGCACCCCCGCCACCAGCTCCGGGCGCACCACAGCACCCGAAGCCAGCCGCTCGACCAGCCCGGCCACCGTCGACGACTCGAACACCGCACGCAACGGCAGTTCCACGCCCAGCACCGACCGCACCCGGCTCACCAGCCGCGTCGCCAGCAGCGAATGCCCGCCCAGGTCGAAGAAGTCGTCGTCGATCCCGGCCCGGTCGACCCCCAGCACCTCCGCGAACAGGCCGCAGAGGATCTCCTCCCGCGGTGTACGGGGCCCGCGCGCCGACCGCGACGCGTAGTCGGGAGCCGGGAGGGCCCGCCGGTCGAGCTTGCCGCTGGAGGTGAGCGGCAGCGCGTCGAGGGCGATGACGGCGGACGGCACCATGTACTCGGGCAGCCGTTGCCGCAGGGCGTCCCGCAGCCCGGCCAGGACGCGTCCGGTCGTCCGGGAGCCCAGGGGGTTGTTCACCAGGGCCGACAGGGGCTTGTCCTGGGTGTACGCCGGTCGGTGCACGTCCGTGTAGACGGCGTCCGCGCGCCCGCCGGGAACGAGTACGGCGTCGAGGGCGTCCGGCGCCCCGGGCGCCCAGGTGGTCAGCACCTGGCAGCCGTGCCGCTCGCCCCACTCGTGCAGGGCCTCCGGGTCGACGGCCTCGGGCGTGTTCCCGTCGGCCCGCCCCGTGCTCAGCCGGGCGCGGAGCCGCTGCGGCGACGCCTCGTGCGCGAGTTCCTCCGCCGCCGCGACCTCTCCGGTCAGCCGGCTGTTGACGAGGCCGGTGACCCGGACCGGCCCGGCCCCGGAGGTGAGGGCGTCCAGGCCCGCCAGGTCCTGGAGGCTCGTGAGATCGCGGCCCCAGACGAGTTCCGGCACGTTCGCGAGGGACTCGGCCCGGGCGGTCCCGTCCGCCTTGTGCAGGACGACCTCGTAGCGGTGCCTGGTCAGCTCGTTGTGGTGGGCGCCGCGCTTGAGCCGGATGTCGACGCCGGCCACCGCCTCGGGGTGGCGCCGCGCCCAGACGGTGAAGAAGTCCGGGTCGATGACCAGTTCCTTCTCCATGATCACCGCGTGTTCCACGGCCGCCCTGAGCTGCTCGCCGGTGCTGTCCTCCGCCGCGTGGCCGAGGTGGATCCCGGTCTGGAAGGCGCGCAGCGAGCCGCGGTGGCGGACGTCGCCCACGACGATGCGCCCGCCGGGGGCGAGCCGGCCGAGCGCGCCGTCCAGGACCCGGGCCAGGTAGTCGGCGTCGGGGAAGTACTGGATGATCGAGTTGAGGACGACGGTGTCGAAGTACTCGGCCGGGATGTCGTCCACGACGTCGGCGGGCCGGCACAGCAGCCGTACCCGGTCGGCGAGTCCGGCGGTCTCGCACTGGGCGGTGAGGCGTTCGATCACGGGCGCGGAGAAGTCCGTCGCCCAGTAGGTCTCGGCCCGGGGGGCCAGCGGGCCGAAGAGCAGGCCGGAGCCCACGCCGATCTCCAGGACGCGCCGGGGCGGGCGTTCCGTGATGCGCCGCACCGCGGCGTCGCGCCAGTCGCGCATCTCGTCGAGCGGGATCGGCTCACCGGTGTAGGAGCTGTTCCAGCCGGTGAAGTCCTGGCCGAACCCGGGCGTCTCCGTCCCGGCACCGCCGTAGACGTCGTCGTAGATCTCGCGCCACTCGTCCACCTGGTCGTCCTCGGCGCCCTCGCCCTCGGGCACGATGTACGCGACGAGCCGCGGGTCGCCCTCGCGGTCCTCGCGGACCACCACCACGGCCTGGGCGACACCGGACTGCTCGCGCAGGACGGCCTCGATCTCGCCGGGTTCGATCCGGAAGCCGCGGACCTTGACCTGCTGGTCGGCCCGGCCCAGGTACTCGAGTTGCCCCTCCGCCGTCCAGCGCACGACGTCGCCCGTGCGGTACATGCGGGTGCCGGCCGGGCCGAACGGATCGGCCACGAAGCGCTGGGCGCTGAGCCCGGGCCGGTCGAGGTAGCCGCGGGCCAGGCCCGCGCCCGCCAGGTACAGCTCGCCGGGGACGCCCGGCGGCACCGGCCGCAGGCGTTCGTCCAGGACCCGGACCCGGGTGTTGTCGACGGGGCGTCCGATCGGTACGTCACCGCCGGTGAGCGGCTCGCTGATGGCCGCGACGACCGTGGACTCGGTCGGGCCGTAGGCGTTGACCATGCGGCGTCCCGGCGACCAGGTCCGCACCAGGTCGGCGCCGCACGCCTCGGCTCCCACGATCAGGGTGCGGAACCCGGTGAGCGCCTCGGCGGATCCGGCCGGCAGGGTGCCGAGCACGGACGGCGGGATGAGCGCGTGGGTGATCCGGCGGTCGGCCAGGACGTCGGCCAGTTCGGCGCCGACGAGGCGGTCCCGGCCGCCCAGGACGAGGGCGGCGCCGGCCGCGAAGGCCATGGTCAGTTCGAGGACGGCCGCGTCGAAGCCGGGCGACGACAGCTGGAGCACCCGGGAGTCGGGGGTGACCGCGCACTGTCGCAGCAGGGTGCTCGCCAGGCTCCCGAGGCCCTGGTGGGTGACGACGACGCCCTTGGGCACGCCGGTGGAGCCGGAGGTGTGGATGACGTAGGCCGGGTGGCCGGGGTGCGGCGGTGCGGCGGGCTCCGGGTCGTGGTCGGGGCAGCCGGCCAGGGCGGCGGCCGTCCCCGGGTCGTCGGTGGCCACGGTCTCGGTGCCGTCGTGCAGGGTGCCGATCGTGTCGGCGAGCGCCCGGGTGGTCAGGATCAGCTCCGGGGCGGCGTCGGCCAGGATGTGGCCGACCCGCTCGGCGAGGTACTCGGGGTCGAGGGGGACGTAGGCGGCGCCCGCCTTGAGGACGCCGAGGACGGCCGCGATCTGCTCGGGCGAGCGCTCGTAGAGGACGGCCACGTGCTGCTCGGCGCCGATGCCCCGGGCGCGCAGCCAGTGGGCGATCCGGTTGGCGCGGGCGTCCAGTTCCCGGTAGGTCAGTTCGACGTCCTCGCAGACCAGGGCCGTCGCGTCGGGGGTGCGGGCGGCCTGGGCGGCGAACAGCGCCGGCAGGCTCGACCCGGTGGTGTCGCGGGTGGGGCCGGCGTTCCACCCGGTGATCCGCGCGTGCTCCCGCGGGGTGAGGATGTCCGCCGCGCCGATGGGGGCCGCGGGGTCGTGGAGCAGGGCGCGCATGAACGCGGTCCACCGGTGGATCAGGGCGTCGACGGTGGAGGCGTCGAAGAGCTCCGTGGCGTACTCGACGTACGCGTCGATGCCGGCGGGTTCGCCGTTCGCGCCGTGGCTCTCCGTCAGGCTGAAGAAGAGGTCGAAGCGGGAGGTCCCGGTGCCGACGAGTTCCGGGCGGACGTCGAGTCCGGGCATCCGGAACCGGGCCTGCTCGTTGTTCTGCAGGGTCAGGGCCACCTGGAACAGCGGGTGGTGGGCGGTCGAACGGTGCGGGTTGATCTCCTCCACCAGGGACTCGAAGGGGACGTCCTGGTGGGCGTAGGCGGCGAGGCTGGTCTCCCGTACCCGGCCGACGAGTTCGGCGAACGACGGGTCGCCCGAGGTGTCCGTGCGCAGGACCAGCATGTTGACGAAGAAGCCCACCAGCCGGTCGAGCGCCTCGTCGGTCCGGCCGGCGATGCCGCTGCCGAGCGGGATGTCGGTGCCGGCGCCGAGCCGGGTCAGCAGGGCGGCGAGAGCGGCTTGCAGGACCATGAAGACGGTGGCGTCGTGGGCGCGGGCCAGTTCGCTCAGCGCGCGGTGCAGGTCCGGGTCGAGCGTGAAGGGGGTCACGTCTCCGGCGTACGAGGCCACGGCGGGCCGCGCCCGGTCGGCGGGGGCGCTCACCTCCGTCGGGAGGTCGGCCAACTCCTGTCGCCAGTAGTCCACTTGGCGGCCGAAGAGGCTGTCGGGATCGTCCGCCCCACCCAGGAGGTCCCGCTGCCAGAGGGTGTAGTCCGCGTACTGCACCGGCAGCGGCTCCCACTCCGGCGCCGCACCCTCCAGCCGGGCCGCGTAGGCCTCGGCCAGGTCGCGGGCCAGCGGCACCATGGACCACCCGTCGCCCGCGATGTGGTGCAGCACGACGAGCAGGACGTGTTCGGTCGGTCCGGCGCTGAACAGCCAGGACCGGATGGGCACTTCGGTCGCCAGGTCGAAGGCGTACCGGGCGGCCTCGTCCAACTCCCCGCGCAGGTCGGCGGTTTCGAGCCGCCGTGCCTCCAACGGCACCTCGAACTCGGCCAGCACCCGCTGGCACGGCTCGCCGTCCACCTCCGCGAACACCGTCCGCAGCGACTCGTGCCGGCCCACCACGTCGTTCAGCGCGGCCGCCAGCGCCGCCGGGTCCGGCTCCCCCGACATCCACAGCGCGAGCGGCACGTTGTACGTCGCCGACGGGCCCTCCAACTTGTGCTGGAACCAGAGGCGTTGCTGCGCGAAGGAGAGGGGAAGGACGTCCGGCCGGGAGACGGGCGCGAGGCGGGTGCGCCGCTCCCCGGTTCCGTGACCGAGACGGAGTGCCAGGGCGCCCGGGCTCGGGTGCTCGAACAGCTCGCCGGGCTGGATCTCGGCGTCGAGGACACCGCGGACACGGCTGATCAGGCGGGTGGCGAGCAGGGACTGGCCGCCGATGTCGAAGAAGCTGTCGCCGGGTGCCACCCGGGTGAGGCCGAGCAGTTCGGCGAAGAGCCCGCAGAGGACCGCCTCCCGGGCGTGCGGCTCGTCGGCGCCGAGGATCTCGACGGGGGCGAGGTGGGCCGGCAGGCGGTCGCGGAGCTCCTGGAGCACCTTCGGGGACGGGCCGGGCAGGACGTAGGCCACGAGCCTGGTCTCGGCCCGGGCCGTCGTCCGCTCCTGCTCCTGCTCCTGCTCCTGCTCCTGCTCCTGCTCCGCGGGATCTTCGGCCCGCACCAGGACGGGGATCGCGTGGGAGACCTCGGGGTGTTCGAGCAACTGGTCGCGCAGTCGGTCGAGCAGACGGCGGCCGCGCTCGTCCTCCCGGCCGCCGGACAGCAGGCCGGCCAGGGAGAACGACTCGGCACCGGTGGCCGCGATCCGGCGCGGGCGGCGTACCAGTCGGCGCAGGACGGAGGGCACCGGCCCGGTGGAGCGCTCGCGCAGGCCGACGGAGTCCAGGCGGACGGGAGCCACCACGGGCCGGCGGGCGCGGATCGCGAGGTCGAGGAGGGCGAGGGCCCGCGGCGTGGGCAGCGGCAGGACGCCGGAGCGCCGGATGCGGCCGAGGTCGCCCTCGTCGAGGCCGGCGGTCATGCCGGACTCCTGCTCCCACAAGCCCCACGCGAGCGAGAGGCCCGGCAGCCCCCGGGCCGACCGCTCCTGAGCCAGCGCGTCCAGGAACGTGTTCGCCGCCGCGTAGTTCGCCTGACCGGCACCGCCGATCAGGCCCGACACCGAGGAGTACACGACGAACGCGGCCAGCCCGGGGCACCGCTCCCGCGTCACCTCGTGCAACGCCCACGCGCCGTCCACCTTCGACCGCAGCACCTCCCCCAGCGCTTCCACACCCAGCGACACCAGCACCCCGTCGCGCAGCACACCCGCCAGGTGGAACACGCCCGTCAGCGGACGCTGGGCCACCGCCTCGTCGACCAGCACCCCCAACGCCACCCGGTCGGCCGCGTCACACGCCCGCACCTCCACAGTGCGCGCGCCCAACCCCAGCAGCTCGTCCCGCAGTGTCGCCGCCCCGGGCGCCTCCACGCCCCGACGGCCCACCAGCACCAGGTGCCGCACCCCGCACGCCACCACCAGATGACGCGCCAGCAACGCCCCCAACACCCCCGTCCCACCGACCAGCAGCACCGCCCCCTCCGGATCCAACGACACCGGGGCCCGGAACTCGGCCGGTGCCGTCCGGGTGAGTCGGGGGGCGAGCAGGGTGCCGCCGCGCAGGGCGAGTTGCGGTTCGCCGGTCGCGAGGGCCGCGGCCAGGACGCCGCGGTCCGGGTCGGTGTCGACGTCCAGGAGGACGAAGCGGTCCGGGTGCTCGGTCTGGGCGGAGCGCAGCAGACCCCACAGGACCGAGGCTGGCAGCGCGCTCACGCCCTCGTCGGGGGCGGTCGCGACGGCCCCGCGGGTGAGGACGACGAGGCGCGAGCGGGCCAACCGCCCCTCGGCCAGCCAGTCCTGCAGCACCTCCAGTGCGCGCTGGGCGACGGCCCGGGCCGCGCCGGGCACGTCCCGCCCGTCGCCCTCCGCGTCCAGGCAGGGGAGGATCACCGTGCCGGGCACCTCGGCGGCCCGGGCCAGGGCGGCCGGGTCGGGGTACGCCACGGCACCGGGGAGAGCGAGCACGTCGGCGGAGCCGAGCATGCCCCAGGAGTCTTCGGAGGAGGGCCGGACGGCGTGGCCACCGAGTGCGGTCCAGTCCAGGTGGAACAGGTCGTCGTGAACCTCGGCCTCGACCTCGACCCTGCCCTCGGTTTGTTGACTCATCGTCACTTCACCGATGCTCAGCACCGGTTCGCCCATCGCGTCCACCGCGAACACCCGCGCGGTGCCGGCTCCCGTGGGCGTCAGCGACACGTGCAGCGCGGTGGCCCCGGTGGCGTACAGCTCGACGCCGGACCAGGTGCGGGGCGCACCGGTTCCGGCGAACGGTCGCAGTGCGGCGGCCAGCAGCACCGGGTGCACGCCGTACCCCACGGGGTCGGTGTGGGCCGGGAGTTCCACATCCGCCCGGAGGACGTCGTGGTCCGGGCCCGTGGCGGCCGGCGCCGGCCCGGCGTCGACCGGGGTCTCGGTCAGTTCCCCGGTGGCGTGCCGGATCCAGGTTCCGGAGGCTCGCGAGAAGACGGCGAGGGAGCAGCGGCCGCGGCCCAACGCCTCGACCACGACCTGCACGTCGGTCGCGGTCCGTCCGAGGCTCAGGGACGTCTCGACGGTCAGCCGCTCCAACCGGTCGCACCCGGCCCGGTCGGCCGCGGCCAGCGCCAGTTCGAGCAGCACGGCGTGCGGAACGTCCGCGGCCCAGGGGTGGGTCGTGGGCGAGAGCCGGCCGGTGAGCACCCAGCCGTTCCCGTCGGGCCGCTCGACCGCCGCGCCCAGCAGCGGGTGCCCCACCGTTTCGAGACCCGCGGAGGCCACGTCCGCGACGGCGGTGTCCTCCTTCAGCCAGTAGGACCGGCGCTGGAAGGCGTACGTCGGCAGCTCCACCGGCCGCGCGCCCGGGAAGAGCGGGGACCAGTCGACGGGCAGTCCGCCGGTGTGGAGGCGGGCCGCGTTCGTGAGGATCTGCCGGACGGCCCCGAGGTCACGGCGCAGGGAGCCCACGACGACCCGCTCGCCGCCGAGGGTCTCCTCGATGCCGGCGGTCAGGACGGGGTGCGGGCTGGATTCCACGACGAACCCGTGGCCGCCGTCGGCCGCGGCCTGGACGGCCTCCTGGAACCGGATCGGCCGCCGGAGGTTCTCGTACCAGTAGTCGGCGTCCAGCCGCGCGGTGTCGAGGGCGGTCGCGGTGACGCTGGAGTAGAAGGCGGTGTCGCAGGTCGTGGGGGTGATGCCTGCCAGCTCCGCCAGGAGCTGCTCACGCAGCGGCTCGACGCTCGCGGAGTGGGAGGCGTAGTCGACGTCGATGCGGCGGCTCACGATCCCGCCCGCCTCGCAGCGGGCCGTGAGCCGGTCGAGGGCCTCGGGGCCGCCCGAGACCACGGTCGAGGAGGGGCCGTTGACCGCGGCGATCTCGGCATGGCCGTCGACGGTGGCCAGCAGTGCGCGCACGTCCTCGACCGGGGCGGCGACGGAGACCATGCCACCGGTGCCCG
Organism: Kitasatospora sp. NPDC001225; assembly: GCF_053597855.1. Lineage (NCBI taxonomy): Bacteria > Bacillati > Actinomycetota > Actinomycetes > Kitasatosporales > Streptomycetaceae > Kitasatospora > Kitasatospora sp. NPDC001225. Next base: position 1,090 of record NZ_JBSFJC010000068.1, on the reverse strand, counting down.
CCAGGCGCAGCAGGGCCCGGCTGCGGATGGCGACGATCTTGGCCGAGTCGTCCAGGGACAGCGCTCCCGCGACATGGGCGGCGGCGATCTCGCCCTGGGAGTGGCCCACCACCGCGTCGGGACGCACGCCCAGGGAGCGCCAGACTGCGGCCAGTCCGATCATCACGGCCCAGAGGGCCGGCTGGACGACGTCGACCCGGTGCAGCGGGGGTGCGCCGTCACGGCCGTTCAGCACGTCGAGCAGGGACCAGTCGACGTACGGGGTCAGGGCCTGGTCGCAGGCGCGGAGCTGTTCCTCGAACGCCGGTGACCCGGCGAGCAGTTCCCGTGCCATGCCGGCCCACTGGGAGCCCTGGCCGGGGAAGACGAAGACGGTGCCGCGCCGACCGTCGGGGGGTGTGGTGGAGGGCGTGACGGTGACGTTGTCCGCCGTGCCGCCCTCGGCAAGGGTCCGCAGTCCGGCGAGCAGTTCCTCCCGGTCGGCGCCCGTCACGACGGCACGCTGCTCGAACAGCGAGCGCTGCGCGACCAGCGACCAGCCGGCATCGCCTGCCCCGACCTCCGGGTGCTCCGTCAGGTGCTCCGCCAGCCGGCCCGCCTGCGCCCGCAACGCCTCCACCGACCGCCCGGACACCACCCACGGCACCACACCCGGACCCTCAACAGGGCTCTCAGCAGGGGCTGTTAGCTCTTCGGCGACCCCTTCCACGATCACATGCGCGTTCGTCCCACTGATCCCGAACGACGACACACCCGCCCGCCGCGGCCGGCCCACCTCAGGCCACTCCCGCGCCTCGGCCAGCAGCTCCACCCCGCCCGAGGACCAGTCCACATGCGACGACGGCACCTCCGCGTGCAACGTCCGCGGCAACACCCCGTGCCGCATCGCCAGCACCATCTTCATCACACCCGCCACACCCGCCGCGGCCTGCGTATGACCGATGTTCGACTTCACCGACCCCAGCCACAACGGCACTTCGCGCCCCGCCCCATAGGCGGACAGCAAGGCCTGCGCCTCGATCGGATCACCCAACCGCGTCCCCGTCCCGTGCGCCTCCACCGCGTCGACGTCACCCGCCGCCAACCCGGC
>NZ_JBSFJC010000067.1:0-48839 GCF_053597855.1 Kitasatospora sp. NPDC001225 | reverse complement strand
AGCCGCCCCGCCCCCCCGCCCCGCGGCCCACCCCGGGGCCCACGCCGACCACGGCCCGCCGACCCCTCCCCCCCCGGCCCGGCGCCGGGCCGTTCGCTGTCACCGGGGGCGGTGGGCAGGGGAGTCGGGGGTGTATGTTCGCACCCAGCCGTCCAGAAGGGCGAAGGCCATGGGGATCTCCACGCACGCGATGGTGCCGCCGCTCCTGGTGGCCGCACTGGTCCTGCTCGCCGTCAGACTGGCCCGACGGCACCGCGCCGGTGCGCCCGTAGCGCTGCTGCCACGGTCACGTCCGGCCCGCGCCGTCGCAGCGGCCGTCATCGCCCTGGTGATGCTCTCCGGAGCGCTGACCGGAGACCCCTGGTCGGCGGTCGTCCCCGCCCTCATGCTCGGCGGCCTGACCGGCGCCCTCGTGGACCTCCGCTACGGCTCCCCGCGCTGACGCCCGCCCGCGGCGCTGCCCGCACGGTTCGTCAGGAGGCGGACGGCTCGATCTCCCCGGCGAAGACGATGACCTGGTCGATGAGGCTCCGCCGCAGGTGGACGACGTCCGTTCCCGCCAGGCGGGGGCCTCCGTCCGGCGTGGTGAAGACCCACTGGTACCGGGCCCACTCGCCGGGCATGTCCACCGCCGAGCAGCGCGTCATCGTGCCGGTTCCCGCCGGGTGGCGCCGGATGTCCAGCACGAACTGCTCGACCGCCGCGATTCCCTCGCTGCGGCCCAACGGCCCCCAGAAGACCACGTCGGAGGTCAGGGCCTGGGAGAGCAGGGCCGTCACATAGGTGTCGTCCGAGGCGTTGAACGCGGAGATGAACGTGTCGATCGCGGAGCGTGCCGTCTCTTCCTGCATACCCCAGTAATACCAGCCGCTGCGCGTACGGATCAGGAAGAGGGCGAGTACCAGGACGGCAGCACCCACGCGGTACCCCGTGCCGCCCCGGGCTTCCGCCCTTGATCCGCACGCCGCCGCCCCGGTTTCGAAAACCGGGGTGGCGCTGGAGCCAGTGGGTGACCAACCGGCTTTCCGCGGAGGACTCGGCGGTCCGTCCCGTGATGGGACCGCATGCGCCGCACGCCCGCCGGAACCGCGCCACCGGGCTCCCCGCCCGCGCAAATCCCCGGTGGGGAGCGGTACATGGCCTCCAGGGTGTTCGCAGAGGGGTTCCGGCAAGGGGCGGAGCGGCACACGCCTCCGGGCTCAGCGGCAGGTGGCAAGGCCGCCCGGGTGCGGGCCGGCCGCCCGGGCGGCCCGCAGCGCCGCCCTGGCACGGGCCGCGCCGGGGCGGATGGCCGCCTCGCCGCCGCCGACCGCGACGGGGCGGGGGGCGAGGCCCGCGCAGGGGCCGCAGATGCCGGGTTCGGGCACCGGGTCGTGGCACGCCGCGCACTCGGCGTACCGAAGTGCCCCGGTCCGTACGGTGCTTGGGGCGGGCGGCAGCTTGTGCTCCAGGCGGTGACGGAGGACGGCGACCGCCGAGTGCATCGGGGCGGGCAGGCCCGGCAGCAGGGCCTGGGCGAGGTCGGCGGCGGTGCTGCCGCGTTCCAGCCACCGGGCGACCAGGGGCGCGAGTGCGCGGGCTTCGGCCTCGCCCAGGCGCAGTCGCGGCTCGGGGCGGATCACCCGGAACAGCGTGGCGACCGCCTCGCGGAGCTGCTCGTCGGACTGCCCGCCCGTCCGCCCGTCCGCTTGCCCGTCGGGCGGTTCGGAGGGCGATTCGGCGGGGAGGGTGGGTTCTTGGTGCCGGTCCTTTGAAAGGGTGTCAGCGCGGCCGGTGCTCGCTCCACCGGGGACCGGGCGGGTGGTACTCGGCGCTGCGGCCCGAGGGACGTCGTAGACGTGGGTCTCGGTGATGATCGTGCCGTCGGGCAGGCGGATCTTCTCGACCCGGTAGTACCCGGCGTCGGCCAGCTCCTTCAGGGCCCTGCGGACCGCGCCGCGCCCCTGGGGGCTGGTGTCGGCCATGTGCCGGCCGTCCTCGCGCCAGCCGTCGGGCCGGGAGAGGAGGTCCGCGAGCAGGCCCCGGGCGGTGTAGGAGAGCCGTCGGTACTGGAGTACGGCGTTGGGCAGCACGGTGAAGTTGCGCACGGGGGCGCTACGATGGACGCGCATCGGGAGTGTCAGCTCCTGTTGCCGGACCCCGGGGTGTTACCAGCACCGCCGGGGTCGCCTGTTTTCGGTTGGATTACGGAACGTACCACAACGGTCACGCACAGAACGGGCGTTCGCGACAACTGCCCTGATGGGGGCGCTCCGTCACCCGGCGTCAGCCGGGGGTGCCCGGGCGGTGGACGGTGAGGTCGCCGTAGGAGCGCAGGGCGCCGGCCGGGTCGCCGGGCTTGTCCCGCAGGACGGCGTCCAGGAAGGCGAGGGTGGCCGCGGCGACGGTGCGCGGGCCCCCGGTGCGGCCCAGGGTGCCGACGAGCGAGGGCACCGGCGGCAGGTACAGGGGGCCGTCCATGAAGGTGAGGTGGGCGGCGCCGGGGACGGTGAGCCGGTAGCTCGGCGCGGTGCTGGAGTCGAGCGCCTCGGTGAGGCGGGGCAGGTAGCGCGGGTCGCTGTCCGGGGTGATGGCCTGGGTGAGCGCGAGCGTCGGCCGGTCGAGGGCGGGCGCGGTGGGGCCGTGGGGGTAGCCGTCCAGGTCGACGACGGCGGCGAAGCGGCGGTCCTGCCGGGCCGCCTGCAGGGCGGCGGCACCGCCCATGGAGTGGCCGGTCACCGCGACCCGGCCGGTGTCCAGGCGTCCGGTCAGCGGGTCGGCGATCCCGCCGCGCTCCAGCGCCTCCAGCTGGGTGAGGACGAAGCCGAGGTCGCCGGCCCGGACGGCCGTCCAGCCGGCCGCCAGCTCGTCGTCCTTGTCCCGGTCGCCGCTGGAGGCGGTCTCGGTGCCGATCGTCCGGCCGTCGGCGAGGACGACGGCGGCGGAGTCGTACGGGTGGTCGAGGGCGGCCACCACGTAGCCGTGGCTGGCCAGTTCCTCCGCCCACGCGGTGTTCTGGGTGCGCACCCCGCCCGACCCGGGGGAGAACAGCACGACCGGGAACCGCTCGCCGCCGCCGGCCACCGGGGCGTCGAAGACCGAACGGCTGCGGGCGCGCGGGACACCGTCGACCAGGAAGCCCGGCAGGCCGACGCCCCGGGCGAGGGCCCCGGAGACGGTGCGCGCCTCCTGCGCGGTGCGTCCGAGGTACTGGGCCCGCTGCGCGCCCGCGGGGATCTTCCCAGCGGGGTACCAGAGTTGGACCACGACGGTGCGCAGGTCGTTCGGGTCGGCGGTGAAGGTCTCGGGGCGGTGCGGGTCGGTCCACTGCACCACGCGGGTGCCGACCGCGAAGCCGCCCGACGGCTCGGGGAACACCGGTACGGGAAAGGCCCAAGCGGCCACCGGGCCCGTGGCGATCAGGCCGACGCAGGCCGCCGACCCCGGCAGCGCCAGCCACCAGCGGGCCCGCCACGCCGGCCGTCCGGTACGGCGGCGCAGCGGTCGCAGCAGGGGAGCGAGGGCGAACGGCGAGGCGAGGGCGGCTCCGGCCAGGACCGGCAGGAGCTGCCAGCGGATGCCCGCCACGCCCAGCGCGATCGCGCACGGCACGAGGACCGCCCCCGCCGCGATCGTGGCGCGCGGGCGGGCGGCGGGGGGCAGCCAGCGTGCCGTCACCAGCGCGAGGGCGGCCAGCAGGGCGAGGATTTCCAGGGGGGACATGGGCAGTCCCGGGATGATCTCGGTCACCTGGCCATGCTCGGCGCCGGGCGCGCGCCGCCGCATCGGCCACCGGTCGCCGCCGCGTGCCACCGGGGGCGCGGTCCGCGGCGGTCCGGGTACGACCGCGGTGGCAGCCGGGCAGGCCGGAGCGGCGGGCGCGCTGCGACCACGGGAGGTGGCGGGACTCCTCCTGCGGTCGTATGCCGGCGCGGTGCGATCAGACGGTGGGATCATGCGCCGCGCGGGGCCGGCGGCCTACCGTGACAGGGCCGCGGTACGTGCCGGGGCGGCGGCACGCACCCGGGGCCGCGCAGGCGTACGGTCCCCGTGCCCGACGTGCCGGACGTGCCGGACGTGCCGGACGTGCCGGACGTGCCCGACGTGCCGGACGTGCCGGACCCGGGGCCGCCTTGACGCCGAATCGACAGGGACGTGCGATGACCGAGGCGGCCGCCGAACCCGGCCACGCCCACCGGAACCAGGCGCCGGTGCGCGTCCGCGTGCGGGCCCGGTGGGCGAGGACAGCCGCACGGCTGACCGGCTACGCCGACCTCGCCTGCGCACGAGCCGCACGAGCCGCACGAGCCGCGCGACCGCTGAGAGCCGCCGCGCGCTGGCGCTCCCGGCTGCCGCCCACCGCGTGGGACGCCCTGCTGGCGACGCTCCTGCTCCTCAACGTCGCGACCACCCGCGCACCGCACGAGCTGCCGGTGGCCGCGGCCCTCACCGCCGCCCTCACCCTGCCCCTGCTGTGGCGGCGCCGGGCCCCGCGCACGGTGTTCGCCGCCGTGGCGGCCGCGGCCCTCGTCCAGTGGCTGACGGGCGTCCAACTGCCCGCCGACGTCGCCCTGTTGGTGGCCCTCTACACGGTGGCAGCGGCCTCGAGCCGGCGCGGCACCCTCGTCGCCGGCGCCGCCGTGGAGGCCGGGGCCCTGCTGGCCTGCCTGCGCTGGTCGACGGACGGCGCGTTCCTGGCCCCCTTCGTCGCGGTCACCGCGCTGGCCGTCGCCGCCGCCGTCCTCGGCGTGAACGTGCGCACCACGCGCGCCTACCTCGCCGCCCTGGAGGAGCGGGCCGCACGCCTGGAACACGAACAGGAACAGCAGGCGCGACTGGCCGTCGCCGAGGAACGGACGCGCATCACCCGGGAGATGCACGACATCGTCACCCACAACCTGTCCGTCATGGTCGCGCTCACCGACGCCGCCGTCTACGCCCAGCACCGGTCGCCCGACAAGGCCACCACCGCGATGCTCCAGATCTCCGAGACCGGCCGGCAGGCCCTGACCGACATGCGCCGCTCGCTGGGCGTCCTGCGCACCGACGAACCGGACGCGCGGCGCCACCCGCTGCCCGGCATCGCCCAACTGGCCGCCCTCACCGACCAGATGGGCGCCGCCGGGCTGCCCACCGGCCTCGACGTCCACGGCGGCCACGCCCACATCCCCGCCACCGCCCAACTCACCGTCTACCGCCTGGTACAGGAAGCCTTGACCAACACCCTCAAGCACGCACCCGCCGGCACCCGCGCGACGGTCCGGATCCACTGCGCGGCCGCGGCCGTCACCGTGGACGTCACCGACACCGGCCCCCACCCGCCCCAGCCCGCCACCGCCGCCGCTGCCGCTTCCGTCGTCGTACCGCCCGGCCACGGCATCCCCGGCATGCGCGAACGCTCGGCCGCCTACGGGGGCACACTGCACGCCGGACCGCTTCCCGACGGCGGCTGGCGGGTCCACACCCGCCTCCACCTCGACAGCGCCGGAGCGCCGCCCGCATGACGATCCGCATCCTGATCGCCGACGACGAAGCACTCCTCCGGATGGCCTTCGGCACCGTCCTGGAAGCCCAGCCCGACATGGCACCGGTCGGCGAAGCCGCCGACGGCGCCCAGGCCGTACGCCTCGCCCGCGAACTGCGCCCCGACGTCGTCCTCATGGACGTCCGGATGCCCGGAACCGACGGCATCGAGGCGACCGGGCAGCTCATCGCGGCCTGCCCGCAGAGCAGAGTGCTCATCCTCACCACCTTCGACCTGGACGAGTACGCCTTCGCCGGACTCAACGCCGGAGCCTCCGGCTTCCTGCTGAAGAACGCCCGCCCCGAGGAACTCCTCACCGCGATCCGCAACGTCGCCGCGGGCGACGCCGTACTCTCCCCGCGGATCACCCGCCGCCTCCTGGACAACCTCCGCCCGCACATCCCCGACGGCCGCGACCCCGACCACGACGAGCGACTGAACCGGCTCAGCACCCGCGAACGCGAGGTACTCGTCCAGGTCGGCCGCGGCCTGTCCAACACCGAGATCGCCGCCACCCTGCACCTCGCGGAGGCCACCGTGAAGTCCCACCTGGGCCGCATCCTCCACAAGCTCGAACTCCGCGACCGCATCCAAGCCGTGGTCCTCGCCTACGAAACCCGCCTCATCCACCCGACATGACCCGCCCCCCGGTACCCACCCCGCGCGGGAAGTCGGCCCAGTCGACTTCCCGCGCGGCCGAGGCCAACGCCCTGGCTGTGGAACGCCCACCGGCGTGCCGGCTGGAGGTCGTTCAGCTGTCCGGGCCGCAGACGGCGCCGCCGGGCTGCCGGCGGGAGTACCGGACTATGGCGCCCTCAGAGGTCGTTGGCTTGCTGCCGTCGGCGGGAGTGAGGGTGTAGAAGACCATGATGGAACCTTCGGTGACGGCGTTGAGGACGCCGTCCCATGGGATGGCGTAGTCGACCGTGGCGGTGTCAGCGGCGATGTTCACGACGCCCTGGACTGCCGCGGCCGGGGTCTGCCCTTGGAAGTCGCTGCAGACCGTGACGTCGAAGGTGAGCTTGTCTCCGGCCTTGAAGGGGATCCGGTCCACCCTGACGAGGACACCGTTCCAGGGCTTCTGCCGGCAGGTGATCTCGCCGGGAGGCTCCTCATGGGGGAATTCCGGGATGTCGAGCTCGACCGACATACGGGCTCCTGGTCGTTGAAGGGCTGAGACGGCAGCTCGGACTCCCGCCCCGGGATCATGGAGCAGACGCCGGTTCGAGGGCAGCCGGTTTTCGTGCGCCCGGTCTCTCGTCCCGACACAGCGCCGACCGCGGCCGAGGCGAGCCCGGGGGACCGGGAAGTCGCCCTCCCGTCGTCGAGCTCGAACGGATGCCCTAGTCTCGGCTGATGACGCTCTACTTCGACCCGATGGCCATCCTCGGCAAGGACCGTGACGCCTTCCGAGGCCGTTGGGAAGACCGACTGTGGCTCAACGTTCCCGGGCCCTTCTACGGCGGGGAGACCGATACCTGCTGGACGGGACGGCTTTCGGCACCCGCTCACGTTCTCTACGGAGGCAGATACCTCAGCGAGTACGTCTACCGCCAGCCCAGAACGCCTGCGGACACGGCCCTGCTGGTCGAGGCGGCAGACAACGACCCGTTCCTCGGGTACGGCTGCGATGGCGACTCGCGATGGACACCGCAAACGGTCCGGGAGTGGTGGCGTGACCGCGGCCAGGTCGTGCAGTACCTCTCCGATCAACGGAGCACATGGGAGGAGAGCGATGTCCGGGCAGGCCAGGGCGTAGCCGCTGCCGTCCGCGACTTTGAGCTCTACATCGCCGGTGGCCTGGCAACTGACCTGCGGATCTACCTCTACTGGCTGGAAGAGCGGCGATCCCCCGCCCCCGTTGACCGGTTGCCCGAGCTGTAGCGTCACGCAGCGAGCGCGTGGGCTCGCCGGGACCAGGCCGTCGCCTCGCCGTACGGATCCCGGCCTCCCGGACCCAGGGCATGACCGACCGTCGGGAGATCGTCGCAGGCGTCGCGGTCACCGGCCTGCCCCAGGCGCTCGCCCGGTGGCCCTGGACCGACAGGTCCGGCATCTCGCGAAGATCGACAACCGATGGCAAGGTCATGGAAGACGGACCTGCGTCATGCCGCCGCCGGTAGACGCAACGGCGTTGGAGTCCCGGTCGTCTTCGAACCAGGTCAGGATGGCCTTCACGCCTTGGGCGACGTGTAGATGGTGGCGGCCATCGCTCCCAGTTGCTTGTTGGCCTTGAGTGCGAGGTCGATGGCATCGCTCACGGAGTCGCTGGGCACCGGGATGTTGTTCACGTAGATCGCGAAGGCGTAGCGGTGGCCGTCCTTCGCATCGATGTAGCCTGCGAGCGCCTTCGTGCCGAGGGCCAGCTTGCCCTGGTAGGGGCTGACCAGGGTGCCGGTCTTCGCGCGGATGTGTCCTGCGGCGGGGTCGGTGCGGTCGATGACGTCGGCGAGCGAGCCGTCGACGCCCATGTTCGGCATGGAGTCGTAGAAGACGTCGAAGTCGTCCTGTCGTGCCAGGTGCCGCAGCAGCGCCACCTGGGCGGTCGGCGTCGCCCTGTCGCCGGGGAGGCCCTGGGCGTCGACGAGGCTCACCGAGTTCGGGTCCACTCCTGAGCGGGCGAGGAACTCCTTCTCGGTCTTCATGCCGTCCGCATAGGTTCGTTGCCCGTTGTGTGCCGCCATCAGCGGCGGCAGCAGGTTCGCCCCGAGGTTGTGGCTGACCTTGTTGATCAGCTTCGCGTACTCCTTGAAGGGCGGAGAGGTGTAGGTCGCCGATACGGGCAGCGAGTTCACTTCCGCCGACGGGGGGAGCCTGCTGTCGGGGTTCGCTCCCAGCGAGGGGGCGGACACGCTGACGCCGTTCCTGGCGAGTGCCTCGATGAGGACGGAGCGGGCGAACGCCGCCGGGTCGGGGACCTGGTAGGTCGTCACGAAGGGGGCCTTCGCGTCCGCGGGCACGGAACCCCGGACCCGGATGTGACCGGGGCTCACGCTTTCGGTCGTCACCGCCGGCTTGCTTCCGGCGGGTGTGGTCGTCACCTGCGCGTCGACGCCGAAGGCGGCCGTCTTCGGGCGCCAGTCGACCTTGGCCGGCTCACCGGGTGCGCCCGGCGTGATGAGCACGTCGATCAGGTTGTCGTTGACGACGGTCGGGGTGACCGGCAACCCGCCGATCGACACCGGATCCCAGAGTCGGTTGTCGATCACCACGTCGCCGTCGACGTGGCGGACTCCGCTGGCCGCGACCTGTCGGGCCAGCTCGTTGACGCCCGCCAGCGGGTCCTCTGCGGTGATGGTCGCCATGCCGGGGACGGCGTTGGCGTCGTAGTGGTCGAAGTCGGGGACGTCCAGTCCGCCTGACGCGGTGGTCCGCCCGCCGAGTGCCAGGTCGCCGTTCCCGACCAGGATGAGGTCGCCGGAGAGCCGCCCGTCCGCGGAGACCGTACCCGAGTGCACCACGGGCGTACGGAAGCGATGGTCGTCACCCAGGACGTCGAGCGCGGCACCGACCGCGAAGGTCTTGGCCGTCGAACCGGTCATGAACCGGGAATCGGCGCCCTTGGACTGGACGACCTTCCCGGTCTGCAGATCGGCGACCTGCAGGCCCCACTGGCCCGACGACCACGGCGCGGTGCTCATGAGCTTCTGCAGGTCGGCGCTCACCCGTGCGGCACCCGGTGCGGGAGAGGCCGAGTCGTCCGTGGAGTCGTGGGAGCACGCCGTCATCGCCACGGCGGCCGTCATCGAAGCGGCGAGCGCCAGGGCGGTACGCCGCCGTACCCGAGGGGCCTTGATTCCGGAGAGGGAGTTGCTTGGCATTCGTTCTTTCCTGTTCGACTTTCCTGTTCGGCTTTCGCGCTCGATCGAAGGGTTCCGGCCCGGTTGCCGCGCGGCGGTCAGGGCTTCCCGCCCTTGCCGATGGCGATGCTGCCGTTGCGGGTCCGGACGGCCACGGAACGGCCGCTCGCGTCGTCCCGCGCGACGTTCACGGTGACGTCGCCCTTCTTCGCGGCCGTGCGGACCGCGTACGTCGAGTCCGGCAGGCCCAGCTCGACGTCGCCGTCCCTGCTCTGCACGTCGACCAGGTCGGGCACGGCGGCCAGGCGCAGGTCGACGGTGCCGTTGCGCGAGGTGACGCTGACGGACCGGGCGGAGATCCCGTCGCCCTTGATGCTTCCGTCGCCGCCTTGCAGGGCCAGCTTGGCTCCGTGGAGGTCCGACAGCCGGACGTCGCCGCCGGCGGTCCGGGCCGAGAAGTCCGCGGTGAAGCCGGTGGCCTCGATGCGCCCCTTGCCGCTCTCGGCGGTGACGGCGACGGCGCGCGGCACCTTCACGGTGTACTTCGCGCCGCAGCCCACCGAGATCCCCGTGCAGTCCAGCGAGAGTGTGAGCGTGCCCCCTTCGAGCTGCCAGCCGGACCCCACCTTCCCGCCGACCTTCGTGCCGCTGACCCGTCGTTCCACCTGAACGTCCTCGATGTCGGCGGCCACCAGCGCGAGGTCGGCGGAACCGGAGTCGACGGTCAGGCTGCCGCCGGCGAAGTCGAAGGACTTCGATTCCACGGTCGCGTCGGCCGAGGCGCCGTCCGTGGTGCAGGCCGTGGCGGCGAGGCCGAGGAGGGCGGCTCCGCCGAGGGCGAGAAGCGTGCGGGTGGTCGGTTCCATCGGGTTCTTCCTTCGTCAACGAGCATGAACGGGCAAGGTGGTGCGGGTTCCCGCGCCCCGGTTCACGAGCGCAGTGCCCGGTTCGCGAACGCCGCGCCCCGGTTCACGAGCGCAGCGCCCGGACCGCGACCGTGCGCGACACCCGGGCCGCCTGCAGGACCAGCGCGAGGCAGGTGGTGACCAGCGTCGCGGCGGCGAGCGCCCCGAGCGTGGCCCAGGGGAGGCCCGCCAGGACCCGGACGGCGTCGGTCCGGGCTCCGAGGGCGGTGGTGAGGCTCGACACGGCGACGAACAGCGCGCCGAAGACGATCGCCGTCCCCGCGTAGATCGCCCCCTCGTAGACCATCGACCGGGTGACCACGCCCGGCCGCGCACCGGCCACCGTCACGACGGCGCAGTCGCGGGCGCGCTCCCGCCCGACGAGGGCGATCACGGCGAGGCCCCCGACCCAGGACACGACGAAGACCCAGCCCAGCACGACCAGGATGTTGTCCAGCCCGGCGTTGCCTCCGGGCATGACCTTCCCCATCACCAGGAAGAGGCCGACGAACGACAGGGAGAGCGCGAAGGGCAGCACCGTGGTGACGCTCCTCGTCGCGCGGGCCCGGCACGACTGCACGGCCAGGTGCCAGGCGACGCCGCGCGAGGGCACCAGCGCCGTCCAGAGCCTCATCAGCGGGGTGAGCACCCACGGCCCCATGAGCAGCAGCAGGCAGAGGAGGAAGAGGTTCCCGGCGAACGCGAAGGCCGTCCGCTGGGCGAGCCCGCCCTCGAGTTCGAGGCCCAGGCCGGGGATCCACATCCCGACCACGCCGGCGAGCAGGCACAGGGCGAGGGCAGCGCGGGCGACGCCCGGCCGCGCCGGGGGGTCGGAGAAGTCCCGGAAGGCGCGCATCTCCGGCGTCCTGGCGGCCCGCCGGGTGACGCCCCAGCCGCCGAGCAGGCACGGAACCAGTCCGAACAGCACGCTCACGCCGACGTACCAGAACCGGAACCCGGCCGAGGCCCCGTGCAGTTCGAGACCCGTCCCCTTCCACTGCGCGAGGGCGACACCAGCGACCAGCAGGGCGAGCGGTGCGGCCAGCGCGCCGGCCACCGCGCCCAGCACCACCGTCTGCGTCCGCAGGACGAACCTGACCCGGTGGCGCGGAATCCCGAGGATCACCCACAGGGCGTGCTCGCGCCGCTGTGTCGTCAGCGTCAGGCCGACCGCGGAGGCGACGACGCCCACGGCGGCGAGCACGGTGAAGAAGACGATGTTGCCGCCGAGGGCGATCGACGCGGAGACCATCCGTGCGTCACCCGCCGCCCGCGCCGCCGAGACGGCGGTGAACATCGCGATGGCCGAGCCCGCCGAGCACGCCGCGCCGACCGTGGCGCACAGGAGCGTCCACCACCACATCGACGCCTGCAGGCGGATGTCCGACAGCACGAGCCGGATCACGACTCCTCCCCGCCCGCCTCGTCCGCCGACTGCGCCGAGAGGACGGCGTCGCCCACCGCGCGGGAGTCGCCACCGGGGATGACGGCGTGTACCCGCCCGGACCCCATCACCACGACCTGATCGGCCCGCGCGGCCGCGTGGGGGTCGTGGGTGACCATGAGCACCGTGCTCCCCTGCGCGGGAAGCGCCTGCAGCCAGTCGAGCACCACATGACCCGACTTGAGGTCGAGCGCACCCGTCGGCTCGTCGGCGAAGACGATCCGCGGCTGGTTCGCCACCACCCGGGCCACCGCGACGCGCTGGCGCTCGCCACCGGAGAGGCGGTCGGGGCGTCGCCGCGCGTGCTTGGCGATGCCGAGCCGCGCCATGGCGTCCTCGACCCGCGCCCGGGGCACCCGGCGGCCGGCGAGCCGCGCCGGCAGGGCGATGTTGTCCTCGACCGTCAGCGAGCTGACGAGGTTGTACTCCTGGAAGACGAAGCCGATGTTCTCGCTGCGGAACGCGGCCTGCTTGCGGGGGCTGAGCGAGCGGACGTCCGTCCCGAGGATCTCGACGGACCCCGCGGTCGCCCGCTCCAGCCCGGCCGTGCAGAGCAGGAGCGTCGACTTGCCCGAACCGGAGGGGCCGACGACGGCGGTCAGCCGGCCTTCGGGAATCTCCAGGTCGATGTCGTGCAGGACGCGCGTCGTCTCGCCCCGGCGGCCGGGAATGGGGAATTCCGTCCGAAGGCCGCGCAAACGAATGCACGGCACGGGAGCGGCAGTGGGAAATGGCATGAATCAAGGAAAACAGGGCCGGGCAGTGGAGTGCACGGGAGCCTGCACTGCTATCGGAGGTAGACTTGGATCTACCGCCCGACCGGCCCGAACCGTGCGAAAATGTCGATCATGGCGCAGATCCGTGTTGCCCGGAGGCTGCTGACCGAATTCGTCGCAGCGGCCGCCTTTCCGATTCTCCTGATTTCCGTTCTCGCCGCACCGGTCTCGGTTCCGGTGGTGGCCGAACTGGACCGCTCCAGGGCGCAGTGGTGCGGAGTCCGGACGATGCCGCTGCGGCCCGCCGACCGCAGCTGGCCGCGGTGGGTGGCCGGCCGGCTGCGGACACGGTCGGTGTGGAGGACCGACCTGCCCGTGTTCGTCACCGCCGCGCTCCTGTCCGCGCTCTCGCTGCCGGTGGGCTTCTTCGGATTCCTCGGCGCCCTGGCGCTGGTGTTCTCCCCCGTCCTCTGGGGTTTCGGCATCGCCGCGGAAGTCGGCCCGTTCACCCCGGCCGCCCTGTGGGAAACCCTCGTGGCGGTGCCCGCGGGAATCGCCCTCGGTGCGGTCACCGTGGGCGCGCTGACCGGCGTCTCCCTGCTCCGCGACCTGCTCCTGCGGGCCTTCTCGGGGAGCCGGAACCCCGACCTGCTCGCGAAACTGGAGGAACTCCGCACCAGCCGGGCCTCGCTGACGGCGGCCTTCGAGAACGAGCGCCGGCGCATCGAGCGCGACCTGCACGACGGCGCCCAGCAGGAACTCGTCGCCCTCGTCATGCGCCTGGGAATCCTGGAAGCCGCGGCGACGGCCACCGAGCAGGAACGGATCGTCCAACTGGCCCGCCAGGCCCAGGCCCAGGCGGAGCGCGCGCTCGAACGGCTGAGGGAGACGGTGCGCGACATCCACCCCAGCGAACTGAGCGATCTCGGCCTCGTCGCCGCCGTCCGGGAACTGGTGGCCAGATCACCGTTGCGGGTCGAACTGACCAGCACCGGTACGGACGCCTGGCTCTCCTCGCCGATCGCCGCGGCCGTGTACTTCACGGTCTCCGAGGCCCTGACGAACATCGCCAAGCACGCGGGCGTCGGGAGCGCCCGGATCGACATGCGGTGCACCAAGGGCGGCGTCCGCGTCCGGGTGGGCGACGACGGCGCCGGCGGCGCGCGGATCAGCACCGGATCCGGGCTCTCCGGGCTGCGTGAGCGGATGCGGAGCGTCGGTGGGAACCTCGAGATCACCAGCCCGCCGGGCGGCGGAACGGAGGTCGTGGCATCCGCCCCGGCCCAACCCCCGTGGTGACGGAATTCAACAGGGAAAGCGATGGGAAATCGATTGTGAGAATCATCCTGGCGGACGACAGTCTGCTGATACGCGCCGGAATCCGGGAGATCCTGGTTTCCAGTTCCCACGACGTGATCCGCGAATGCGAGGACGCCGACGAACTGGTCGCCGCTGTCGACGGCCTCGCCGCCGCCGGAGCCGCCCCCGACCTGGTGATCACGGATGTCCGCATGCCGCCCGGGAACACCGACGACGGACTCCGGGCCGCGATCGACATTCGATCGCGGCACAAGGACCTGCCGGTCCTGGTCCTCTCCGCCTACGTCACGGGCCCGTACGTGCGCGAACTCCTGAACGGCCCGGGCGCCGACGGGGCGGTCGGCTACCTGCTCAAGGAGAAGGTGGGCAGAGTGGCGGACTTCCTGCGGGCCGTCGAGACGGTCGCCGGCGGCGGAGTGGTGATCGACCCCGAGGTGGTCCGCCACGTCACCCGCGCCGACCCGCCGCGGGGCCCGCTTGCCCGGCTCACGGCCCGCGAACAGGAGGTGCTCGCCCTCATGGCCGAAGGCCGCTCCAACGCGGAGATCGAGGCAGAACTGTTCCTCTCGGGCGCCGCCGTGGCCAAACACGTGGGGAACGTCTTCCTGAAACTCGGCATGCCCTCCGGCGAGGACAACCGCCGGGTGAAGGCCATCCTGACCTGGTTCGAATACAACTAGGACTTCAACGCCGTAGCGTCCACCGGCGGCGGCGTGCAGCAGAACGGTGCAGCTGATCCGCTCCGTGGCCGGACCCGGCCGCCGAGCATGGTCGCCTTGATCGGGAAGTAGGTGCTCTCCACCACGTCAGATGCTCGGCGGGGAGGACCCAGCCGAGCATCCGGCCGACCGGGGAGATCCTTGGTTCAGGCCTCGCCGAACTCGTCACTGGGGAGAGTGGTGACGAACGGTTCCCAGGCCTTGGCGGCAAAGATCAGGGCCGGTCCGTTCGGGTCCTTGGAATCGCGAACGGGCCTCACGTCGGGGAATCCGGGTGCCACCTCGACGCAGGTGCCCCGTTGTTGCCGTACCCGGACTTGTGCCAGCTGGCGTCGGTGCAGCGCGGATCACATCGAGCGAAGCCACCTTGGACAGAGACTCCGTCCGGAGCTGATCGTCGTGCTGTCGGATCGGGCCGCCCCACACCGCTCGCTCCTGGCTCCCGCGCAGGAAGTCGGCGGGGTCGACTTCCTGCGCGGCGAGGCTGGCCGTCCCCTGGTTACGGGGTGAGTCGCAGATGGATCGCGAGGACGCCGAGCTGCTCCTTCTCGGGTGGGTAGATCTCGCGGCAGGCGGTGAGGAGTTCGGTCCGGCTCATTCCCTCGGAGCCGATCGCCTCCGGGTCCTCGGTGTCGAGCATGGCGTCGAAGCTCGGGTACTCCGCGACGCCGGTGACGAGGGTGCGGCAGTGGGCGTCGCCGGATTCGAAGAGGAGGATCTGCCCCGGATGGATCCTGCGCATGCTGGGGTAGCCGACGCGTACCTCGATGGTCTTGGTGCCGGCGGCGATCAGGTCGAGGTAGGGGCGGCGGATCCGGATCACGCGTTCCTGGTCTGACATGGGGGCAGGTACTCCGCTTCTATGCCGGGTGAGGAGGGGGCGGGCGGTCAGCGCACCACGGGGATCGCCCCGGAGCGCCAGTCCGTCAGCCGCTTGCGGATGCTCGGCACCATCGCCAGCCTGTCCGTCTCGGCCGGGGTGAACCACGCGACCTCGTGGGACTCGTCGGACACCCGCAGCTCCCCGCCGACCGGGCGTCCGAGGAGGCAGACGGAGAACTCCTGGCGGACTTCGCCGTCGTCGTAGGCGAGGACGTGGCCCGGGTCGGTGTAGGTGCCGACGATCCCGGTGATCTCGACGTCGATGCCGGTCTCCTCGCGCGTCTCGCGGATGCCGCACCCGGCGATCGACTCGCCGATGTCCATCCGGCCGCCGGGCAGCGCCCACATCCCGTTGTCGGTGCGGCGCTGGAGCAGGACGCGGCCCGCGTCGTCGACCACGACCACGGACGCGGCCGGGACCAGCGAGTTCGCCTCGGGGGCGTTCGGGTCGTCCTCGTAGTCACGCCTGGGCATGGCCTGCCACCTCCGCAGTCGGGGCCGTCCGCATGTCATGCCCTTTCTCCCACAGTCCTCGACCCGTCAGGTGCGAGCCACGGCCACCGCGTCCGTGTACAGCTCCGTCGTCAGGTCGTCGTCACCGACCCCGAGATCGGCCAGCACGGCCCGCACGGTGTCGAGCGCCGCTGCGAGGCCGTCCTCGGCTGCGGCAGCGGTCTCGACCTCGATGAACGTCGCGTCGAGTTCTGGGACGTGGACGAGGGTGGCGAGGCACCGTCGGCCGTCGCGCTCGAAGGCGTGGTTGCGGCACCGCTTCTCGAACCGGATGCGCGGGGTGAAGCCGAGGCCGCGGATGATCTCGTGCACCGCCTCGGCGTCCTCCACCCGCGTCTCGGCCTCCCACTTCGACCCGGACGCCTCGTCCACCCGGGCGCCCTTGTACGTGAGCAGGGTGACGGTGTCGTCGGGCCCGTGCACGGTGCGGACCCGGAGCTCACGGTCGGCGCCCGTCAGACTGCCGTCCGGCGCGTCGTAGTAGGTGTCGCGGTAGACCTCGGCCCGGCCGGCACCGTACTGCTCCTCCAGCCGTGCGAGGACACGCTCGGGGTCGCGTACGACCGCCTTGAGCTCCGCCTCGATCACCATGCCGTTTCCTCCTTCAGATTCGGCCAACCTCGTACGGCAACAGGGGTGTTGTAGCTGCGCCATGCTCTCCCCGGCCCCGCCGCCTCGCGCAGGCGGGGCCGAGACAATAGGTCGATGGTCCGGCGCGATGCGGCGTGTGTGCAGTTGCGTGGTGGCCCTGGCAGGGACCCCGATGACGGTTCCCCTGGCAGGGTCAGTGGGTCGGACGGATCATCGCGGTCAGCCGGGGCGAGTCCGGCGAGGGCTGTTGGGCGTTGAACGCCTGGTAGCCCCAGGCCTCGTAGAGACGTTGGACTTTCCCGTCTCCGGCGAGCGGGTTCACCAGCAGCGTGACACGGCTTTCGGGGCGGCCGGCCAGCAGTGCGTCGTGGATGCGGCGGGCGGTTCCGCTGCCGCGCCAGGGGGTGCGGACGCCGATCTCCTTGATGGCCAGGGCCGGGGTGTCGGTGTATCCGTGGGGGAGGGGCTCGGTCATGCGCTTCCAGTACCGGTCGCCGGACGCGATGGTGTTGCCGTAGGCGTAGCCGACCGGCAGTTCGCCGTCGTAGCCGAGGGCGAGGACGAAGCCCCGTTCGGTGGCGTGCCGGTCGAGGCGTTCGGCGAACACGTCGACGCGGTAGTTCGGCAGGTGCAGCAGCGGGGCGCGCACGTCGGCGTAGACGTCCAGCAGATCCTGCCGGGCGTCGGGGGCCAGGGTTGTGTGGTGGCGGAGTTCGACGGTCACGCGGTGGTCCTCCAGGTGCGCCCGGCCCGCGGGGAGTGCGGTGGTGTGCAGGGGTGGCAGGTCATCGGGGGAGAGGATGCCCGGGGGGTGTTCTGGTCGCATTAGGCTGCGGTTGTGATGATCAAGGCTGTGGTGTTCGACGTTGGGGAGTGCCTGGTCGACGAGACCCGGGAGTACGGTACCTGGGCCGACTGGTTGGGTGTGTCGAGGCACACGTTCGTGGCCCAGCTCGGCGCGGTGATCGCGCAGGGCCGGGACTACCGGGAGACGTTCCAGGTCTTCGCCCCCGGCTTCGACCTCTCCGAGGAGCGCGAGAAGCGGGTGGCCGTCGGCCGGGCGGAGACCTTCGGTGAGGAGGACCTCTACCCGGACGTCCGGGGCGCCTTCGCTCAACTGCGCTCGGACGGCCTGTGGTTGGCGATCGCCGGAAACCAGACCGTGCGGGCCGGGGCGATCCTCCGCCGGCTGTTCACGGACGATGTCGACCTGATCGGCACCTCCGACGACTGGGGCGCGAGCAAGCCGGACCCCGCCTTCTTCGACCGCGTCGCCGAGGCGGTACCCGCCGAGCCGCACGAGATCCTGTACGTCGGTGACCGGCTCGACAACGACGTGCTCCCCGCCCGGGCGGCCGGGATGCGGACGGCGTTGATCCGGCGCGGCCCGTGGGGCTGGATCCAGCAGCACGACCCGGCCGCCGGGCAGTCGACGTTCCGGATCGACTCGCTGGCGGAACTCCCGGACCTGATCGCCAAGTTCAACGCCGCGGCGAGCTGAGCCGCCCCACCGAGACCATGAGGTGCGAGTGAGCAGTGAGTGGACCGTCCACGGCAGCCGTCCCGTCTACACCAGCGCGTGGGTGCGGCTCGACCTGGTCGACGTCGAGCCGCGCGGAAGGGCCCGGTACGAGCACCACCTGGTGCGATTCGCGCCGGTCGCGGCCGTCGTCGTGGTCAACGACCGGGACGAGGTGCTGATGATGTGGCGGCACCGCTTCGCGACGGGCACCTGGAGCTGGGAGATTCCCAGCGGCATCGTCGAGGACGGGGAATCCCTCGAGGCCGCAGCGGTCCGCGAGGTGTTCGAGGAGACCGGCTGGCAGGTGGACGAGGTCGAGGCCCTCGCCTATGTCCAGCCCATCGGCGGCATGAGCAACGCCGAGCACCACGTGTTCCTCGCCCACGGTGCCACCTACGTCGCACCGCCGGTGGACACCCACGAGGCCGACCGGATCGAGTGGATCCCGATCTCCCGGATCCAGGGCATGATCGACCGGCGGGAGATCGTCGCAGGCGTCGCGGTCACCGGCCTGCTCCAGGTGCTCGCCCGGCGTCCCTAGGAGGGCAGGGCCAGCATCTCGCGAAGAGCAACAGCCAGATGGCGGCGGGCCGCGCACGTCGGCGTAGCCGTCCAGCGGATCCCGCCGGGCTTCGGGGCCCGCGGCCCGTCGGAACGAGGTAGCTTCCCGGTGGTACCGCGGCCTCACGGACCGGGCAGGCGGGCGCGAGCGCGGGAGGGCTGCTGTGCTGGAGGAACGGGAGTCGATCGGCAAGCGGGTGCGGCGGGCGCGGCTGAGGTTGGGCATGACCCAAGCCGACCTGGCCGCCGCTACCGGAAGGACCCAGGGCTGGGTGTCGAAGGTCGAGAAGGGCACGATCGAGCTCGACCGAGCCGGCACCATCAACCAGATCGCGGCGGCGCTGCACTGCCACCCCAACGACCTCATCGAGAGGCCCTTCGTCGCGGGCAAGCCGTCGGAGAACCAGTGGCAGGTGTCGGCCGCCGCCATCCTGCGGGAGCTTCGCCGCTACGACCTCACGCCGGTCTTCGACGGCGCGCCCCGACCGTCGGCGGAACTCTGGCGCGAGACGGAGCGCCTGCACCGGCTCCGGGACGCGGCCGCCAACGTGGCCATCCTGAAGGTGCTCCCGGACATGCTGCGCGAAGCGCGTGCGCTGGCCGAGGTGTCCACCGGCCGCGAACGCGAGGAGGCGTTCGCGGTCTACGCGATCGAGTGCAAGTTCGCGCACACCGCCGCGCACACGCTCGGCCACCCCGAGCTGATCGCCATGGCCTGCGAGCGGGCCGCCTGGTCGGCCCGGCTGTCCGGCGACCCGGTGATGGAGGCGGTCGCGGACTGGATGCGCGTGTGGGACATGTGGGCCACGGCGGACTGGGACGACGCCCTGGCACTGTCCGACAAGGCGCTTCGCCTCGTCGAGGACCGCTACCGCGCCAACGACCCCCTGGCCGTACGGGCTTGGGGCGCCATGCACCTGCGCGCCGCCGTGTCCGCCGCCCGCGCCGGCCGGCGGACGGAGGCGGAGGACCGCATCCGGCACGCGTACGCGGCAGCCGAGTTGATGGACGGAAGCCGGGCCGAGCCCCCCTTCGACCGGCACTCGCTGACCTTCTCCAGTGGCAACGTCCAAGTCCACGCGGTGTCGGTCCAGTTGGAGATGGGCGACCACGCCAGGGCCCTGATCCTCAACGAGCGTGCCGACCCGGCGAAGGTCGCCGCCCTCCCGGCCTCCCGGCGGGGCCACCACCACATGGACCTGGCCCGCGCCTGGCTGTGGGACGGCAACCGCGACAAGGCGCTCCAGGCCCTGGAGGCGGCGGAGAAGACCGCCCCGCAGCTCGTGCGCAACCACCCGATCGCCCGTGCCACCCTGCGCAGGATCGTCTACGCCGAGCGCTCGGCCACCCGCGAGAAGCTGCGCCACATGTCCGACCGCTTCCACCTGGACGGATAGGGCGGCCGGGCGGTACCAAACCCACGGCCGCACTCCCGAGCGCCGGGCAGTCTGCCGATCCGCCGATCCGCCGTCACGTCGGATGCTCGGCTGGGAGGACCCAGTCGAGCATCTGGCCGGCCGACCAGGTGCTACGGCATGCTCCGGAAGTACTGCTGTCCGGGGAAGCCCTCAGTTCAGACGTCGCCGAATTCGCTCCTGGCTCCCGCGCAGGAAGTCGGCGGGGTCGACTTCCTGCGCGGGTGAGGCTGGCTCCTGGTTACGGGGTGAGTCGGAGGTGGATCGCGAGGACGCCGAGCTGCTCCTTCTCGGGTGGGTAGATCTCGCGGCAGGCGGCGAGGAGTTCGGCCCGGCTCATCCCCTCGGAGCCGATCGCCTCCGGGTCCTCGGTGTCGAGCATGGCGTCGAAGCTCGGGTACTCCGTGACGCCGGTGACGTGGGTGCGGCAGTGGGTGTCGCCGGATTCGAAGACGAGGGTCTGTCCCGGACGGATCCTGCGCATGCTGGGGTAGCCGACGCGTACCTCGATGGTCTTGGTGCCGGCGGCGATCAGGTCGAGGTAGGGGCGGCGGATCCGGATGACGCGTTCCTGGTCGGGCACGGGATGGTGTTCCTCTTCTATGCCGTGGAAGGGAGGGGAAAGACGGCGAGGCGCTCATGCAGTTCGCCGACGGCACCATGGCGGGGGTATCGGCGGGCGAGGTAGCCGGTGAGGTCGGTGGCGCGGGCGCGTACGGAGTCGACGACGCGCTCGGAATCCAGCGCCTGGTTGCCGAGGGCTACAGCGTTGTCGGGGTCGCCGAGCTGGGCGTGGGCGAGGGCCAGATCAATGCGGGCGATGGCCTCGCGGCTGGGCGAACGGGAAGCCGCCGGGGCGGACTCGTACACGGAGAGCGCGTGTTCTGCATGGCGACGGGCATCCTCGGCCTTGCCGAGCAGGATGCAGGCGGTGGCCGGGTAGGACGTGAGGGCATAGTCGGCGAGTGGCAGTGGGTCGAGGCCGAAACGGCGGGGGATTCGGGCGGGCAGGAACTGGTGGGCGTCTTGGGCGGCGCGCAGGGAGGACACGAAGCCCTCGGGATCGCCGTCTGCGGCCGAGGCGCGGGCGGCCTGGGCGTGGAGACGGACGGCGAGGGGGTGCGTGGCGGGTGCCTGGGTCAGGCCCTGACGAGCGGCAGCCAGTGCCCGATCAGGGCGGTGCTCGTAGAGGTTGATGGAGGCGGCGGCGTCCATGGCCCATCCGCACAGCTCACCGTGGCCGGCCTGCCTGCCGTGTACGAAGGCGTCGTTGGCGAAGGCGAGGCCTGCTCGAGGGCTACCGAGGTCATGGGCCAGCCAGGCAAGGAGTTCGGAGAGCCATCCTGCGTAGGCGAGGAGTTCGCGGCCCTGCTCGTGGGTGTGCTTCGCCTTCAACAGGGCGTCCACCTTGCGGCGGTAGTCGAGCGTTTCAGCGAACACCTGTTGCGGCGGCATCACGGAGTAGGCGTCGTTGAAGTCGGTGACCGCTAGCTCCAGGTGGTCGAGTGACCCGACGCCCAGTGAGCTGGCCTCAGCCTGACGCGTGAACTCCATGGCTTCGGCAGCAGCCTGGTCGAGAACCTGGGCGGCTGAGGTCGGGGCCGCGATCGTAAGACCCGTCAGCATGAGCGCGGTTCGACGCTTCGTGGCCGCCACCTCCTCCAGTTCCGCCCCCGCATGCGTGGAGGTGGTTCCTTCTGGGAGTGTCGCACCTTCCGGGCCGTCGGCTCGGAATGCCACGGGTGTGTAGTCGGCGGCCAAGCCCAGCTGGACGGGACTGGTCTGGAAGAGGCGGCAGAGCAGGTCCTGGTACTCAGGACTCGGCGCCTTGCCGGCCTCCCAGTCCTTCCAGGACCGTTCGGTGAGTCCGATCTTGCGTAGGCGTTCCCGGTCGACCAGGTCGTGAGCTTCCTGGACCGCCTCGGTGACAGTCCAGCCCACTGCCAGTCGGAAGGCCTTGAGGCGACGGTGCCCACAGTGCGCCTCGATCTCCTTGACGATCAGCTCGACCAAGTCGTACGGCACCTGTTCGGGGTTCCCGGCCTGACCGATCATCCGTTCTCTCATCCGGCGCCCGCACACGGCTGCGTGCGGGCCACCTTGTGATGCTGCGGCGACAGTCATGGGAGACATTTCCTTGCGTGGTGATTCCTGTGCGTCGGTGCGGCGTCATGCATGTCCGGACTCATTGCTGCTGGTTGGTCGAACCATGACCTCGTGCGATGGGTCTCTTCCTGCCGGAACCGGGCGATGGCCTCGCCCGATCGGGGCGGCGATCTCTCACTACCTGCGATCAAGCTGTAACGCCAGGCTACTGGGTGGCGCTGCATTAGGTGTACACAGCGTGATGTCGCGCTCCTTCTCGCATGTCCCCTCCCTGCTCCCTTCGAGGTCCACCATGCTCAAAGCCCGCCGGCCCCGCGCGTTCGTCGCGTGCCTCGACTCCCGCATCGAATCCACGCCTCTGGCGCGGTACTTGCTCCGGGCCTACCTCTCCGGGCTGCCGTCCGGCGACCGCTACGCCGACACGGCCGAGCTGCTCCTCGGGGAGCTGTTCGCCAATGCCGTCCAGCACTCCGACGGGCCGGACGACTGCCACATCGAGGTTCGCTTCGCCCTCGTCAACTCCCGGCTGCGGCTGGAGGTGCACGATGCCGGTAGCGGCCGTCCGTCCGTCCGCGTTGCCGCGCCCTCGGACGAGCGCGGGCGTGGGATGTTCCTCGTCAACGAGCTCGCGGAGCGCTGGGGTTGCTCCTCCCGGCCGGGTGGGATCGGCAAGTTCGTGTGGGTGCTCGTCGCCCCGATCCCCGCGCCCGTCCTCGTCAACGCCTGAGAGTCCGACTACTGATGAACCTCACGACCCTGGCGCGGCACGCCCTCTCCCGTGGCCGGACCCCCGCCGAGACGTATGCGCTCCTCGCCCGCCGTACCGGCAAGCCGCTCTCCTCCGCCCGCGCGGTGTGCCTCGCCCTCGACATCCCGCTCGCGGAGACCGGCCGCCGCCTGGACGAGTGCTACGACGCTCTCCTTGCCGACCCCTGGCCGGACTCCGAGACGGACACCGGCGAACTCCTCGAAGCCCTCGGGGTCTTCGACGTCCCCAAGTCGCTCACCGACACCGAACTCGCCGTCGTCGACCTGTTCCTGGCCGCCGTCGACGCCATGGGCGGCATCCGCGCCGGCCACCAGCACGGCCTGACGCGCTGGTTCACCACCGGCAACCTGACCACCGCGTACCTCTCGCTCGCCGCCGCCCGGCCCATGCCCCGTACCGGCGATCCCGTCCGTTACTGGTCCACCCTTGTCGCCGCCGGCGAACTCCTCACCACCACCGCCCACTCCGAGATCCGTGTCAAGTACGCCCTCGCGCACTGCCGCACCCAAGCCACCCGCGCCTGACTCCCGCGCAGGGCGGCCGGATCGGCCGAGCGCGTCCGCTGCCGCAGGCCTGGGGGCAGCGCGCGAAGGGCAGCTCCGGGCGGAGTCGGCAGAGGGAATGCGCGAGGGCAGGCTGAAGGCGGGTGCCGCCGTGGTCGGCGGCACCCGCGGGGATGGTGGTGCGGGCCCTGGTCAGGCCTTGACGAGGGCGTAGGTGCCGGTGCCGTCGGCCTTGCCCATGCTGTACTGGCGCAGGGGCTGGCCGTCGGCGTTGCGGTCGTGGCCGACCATGTGGCCGGTGTACTTGTTCTGGACGCCGATCTTGTCGCTGCCGGGGACGTCGCGGTAGAAGTAGAACCGCTGCAGGTCGTCGACCTTGCAGTCGGCCTGCTGCAGGATGGTGCCCTCGGTGGCGGCGGTCGCCTCCGGGACGGCCAGGCACTTGTTGGTCGAGCGGTTGATCAGGATCTGCTCCGCGATGCCGTTCGCCGTCGGGCCGCTGCACAGCTGCCACTGGTCTTGGCCCTGCGGCCAGCCCTGGGCGGCGGGCCGCAGCTGGATGTTGTTGCTGCCCCAGTCCAGGAAGCCGGGTGCGGACCAGAACAGCGCGCGGTCGGGTGTGGCGATCTTGTAGTTGGCCGTGTCGCAGGTGAAGCCGGGCGGCGCGGTGGTGCCGGGGAATCCGGGCCAGTCCTGCTTGACTCCCGAAGCCTTGGCCGGAGCGGCCGGAGCAGCCGAAGTGGCCGCATCGGTGCGGAGCGCGGCGGTGCAGCCCAGGATGTCCTGCGCCCGGCGCATGATGCTGTTCGCCGGTACGGCGTCCTCGCAGCGCACCGCGCCCTCTTCCAGGGTGGTGAAGGTGGTGTAGCTGCCCCCGCCGGGGCCCTCGACCCACTTGGTGGCGTACGTGCCGTTGCCCGTGTCGACGCGGTTGCAGTTCAGGCTGCCGTACTGGCCGGTGACCTTCCGCGTTCCCTCGTACAGGGCGTAGTAGCCGGGCTTCTGGAAGTTCCAGGTGATCGACTTCGACTCGGTGCTGGTCGTGGAGGACTCCAGTTTGACGCTCAGCTTCGCGCTCGCCTCGACCTTGGCGAGGGTCGCGATCTCGAAGTTGCCCGTGATGGAGGCGTCGAGGCCGACCGAGACCGTCACCACCGACTGGGTGGTGGCCGTCACCGTCTGGGAGCCCGTCGCGCCGTCGGTGACGTACCAGCCCTTGAAGTGGGTGATCGTCGGGACGACCTGGAGGGACTTGATGAACGGGTAGCGCTTGCCGAGGTCCGCGGCCGTACAGGTGTCGCCGAGCGCGGGGTCCCCGGCCACGGCGGCGGCCGTCCGTGCCGGGGTGGCGGCCGCGGCCGGGGCCATGGCGGCCATGGTGCCGAGCGCGGAGGCCGCGGCGAGGGCGACCAGCCCCGCGCGCCGGCGTCCGGATGAGCGTGAGTGACGCATCGTTGTTCCCCCCTGGCGTCCGGACTCCGCGTCAGGACAGGCGGGAGCCCGGGTGGTGGTGTGGTCGGTGTGGTGGTGCCGGTCGCAAACGAACATAGCTGCGGGATTATTGACGGGACCATGCCAGAACAGGTCAACGGGCCGCCGATCCGGGACGGGTCGGAATGGCCGGTTCCCCGATCGCGCGGGCGGCGCCCGACCGCCACCACCGCGGTCGTGCGGCGCGGGACGCGGGAGCACGGGACGGACGCGGCGGCCGGGCGCCGGGGCGGCCCGGGGGGTTGTGCGGCCAGCCCTGATCCGACGCAGTGGCACATTCGCCCGCCGAAGGTGCACTTGCCTCCGATCCGGGGTCGGGCCGTCCCCGCCTGCGCGCCGGCGCACCGGGCCGGAGGGATATCCGGTCACCCCGGCCTGGCCGATGTCCTCCCCTCCGCGCACCACGACGGCCCGGCACCCCGCGCTGCGGCGGGGTGCCGGGCCGAGGGGACGCCGGACGCCCGGCGCTACCCCCGGCCGCTGCTGCGGGTGCGGCGGGTGAGGGAGTCGAGGACGACGGCGGCCAGCAGCACGGCGCCGGTGATCATGTACTGGATGGCCTGGGCGGCGTGGACCATGTCCAGCCCGGTGGTGATGGACTGGATGACCAGGATGCCCAGTAGCGCCGACCAGGTCTTGCCGCGGCCGCCGAACAAGCTGGTGCCGCCGATGACGGCCGCCGCGATCGCGCTCATCAGGACGTTGCCGCCGCCGAGTTGCTTGTCGGCGGAGCCCTGCTGGGAGGCGTAGAAGAGGCCGCCGAGGCCGGCCAGGAACGCGGAGAGGACGAACACGGAGATCCGGACCCGGGCGACGTTGACGCCCGCGCGCCGGGCCGCCTCGACGCCGCCGCCGACCGCGAAGACCTGCCGCCCGTAGCGGGTGCGGCGCAGCACGAAGTCGGTGGCGAGGACGGCGCCGAGCAGCACGACCAGGGACAGCGGCAGGCCGCGGTCCTGGTTGAGGGCGTAGGCGGTGGCCAGGGTGAGGACGGCCAGGGCGCCGGCCCGGATCGCGCTGTCGGAGGCCGGCGGGGCGGTGAGGCCGGCGACGCGGCGGCGGCGGGCGGTGTGCAGGCGGGCGGCCAGGTAGAGGACGGGGGCGAGGAGTGCCAGGCCCCAGGCGTAGGCGATGTCGCCGTCGCCGAGGAAGGTGGTGTCCAGGCTCGCGACGACGCCGTCGTGGCGGTTGTTGACGGTGCCGGCGTCGCCGAGCACGTACTCCTGCAGGCCGCTCCAGGCCAGCATCCCGGCGAGGGTGACCACGAAGGCGGGCACCCCGACGCGGGCGAAGAACAGGCCGTGCAGCAGTCCCATGACGCAGGCCGCGCCGAGGGCGGCGGCGATGGCGAGCCACTCGTTCCAGCCCTGGCGCACGGCGAGCACCGCCGCGATCGCGGCGCTCGCGCCGGCCACCGAGCCGAGGGAGAGGTCGATCTCGCCGAGGATCAGCACGAACACGACGCCGACCGCGATCAGGCCGGGCCCGGCGATGAAGCGGGTGATGTTGGTGAGGTTGTCGGCCTGCAGGAAGTGGTGGGTGACGGACTGGAAGACGATCGCGATGACGACCAGGCCGACGACGACCGGCAGCGAGCCGAGCTCGCCGGAGCCCAGACGGCGCCGGGCGGCCTGCGCGAGTCCCGCCCAGCCCTGCGCGGGCGGGTGCAGCCGCGGATCGGCGGGCGAGGGGGTGGCGGGTGCGTCGGGGGTGCTCATACGGCCTCGGCCTCCTCGGCCTGCTCGGTGCGGCGGGCCCGGCGGCGGGCGTGGGCGTTGTCGGTGGCGCCGGTGATCGCGGCGACGATCTGCTCCTGGGTGGTGCCGGCCACCGGGAAGACCCCGTTGTTGCGGCCCAGGCGCAGCACGGCGACGGTGTCGGCCACCGCCCGTACGTCGGCCATGTTGTGGCTGACCAGCACGACCGCCAGGCCGCGCTCGCGCAGCCGCTCCACCAGGTCCAGGACCTGGGCGGTCTGCTCGACGCCGAGGGCCGCGGTGGGCTCGTCCAGCACCACCAGGGCCGGCTCGCCGACCAGGGCGCGGGCGATGGCCACCACCTGGCGCTGCCCGCCGGACAGCGCGGCCACCGGGGCGCGCACGTCGGGGATGCGGATGGCGAGGGTGTCCAGGAGGCGGCGGGCGTGCTGCTCCATGGCGACCTCGTCGAGCAGGGCGGGGCCGAGCAGGGCGCGGCGGCGCTTCTCGCGGCCGAGGAAGAGGTTGGCGATGACGTCGAGGTTGTCGCAGAGCGCGAGGTCCTGGTAGACGGTCGCGATGCCGAGGGCGGCGGCGTCCTGGGGGCGGGCCAGGCGGACCGGCTCGCCCTGCCAGGTGAGGGTGCCCTCGTCCACGGGGTGGACGCCGGCGATGGTCTTGACGAGGGTGGACTTGCCGGCGCCGTTGTCGCCGACGAGGGCGAGCACCTCGCCGGCGTGGACGTCGAGGTCGACGTCGGTGAGGGCCTGGACGGCACCGAAGCGCTTGGAGACCGAGCGCAGCTGCAGGACGGGTGCGCCTGTCACGGGAACCACCTTGGGGGAGGGGCTACTTGAAGACCTGGTCGAAGGATGCTGGTGCGGGGCGGGCTATTTGAGGCTGGCCGCTTTGGTCCCGGCCGCCGGGGGCCGGGCTACTTGAGCCCGGCGGCGGCGCACGCGGCGGCGTAGTCGGCGGTGCAGATGTCGGAGGCCTTGTAGGTGCCGTCGGCCAGGACGGTGGAGGCGATGGTGTCCTTGGTGACGATCTTGGCGTCCAGCAGTTTGGTCGGGATGTTCTTGGCGGTGGCGCTGTCGACGCTCGCGGTGGCGATGGTCTTCACGTCCTTGCCCTGCAGCAGGGCGACGGCCAGTTCGGCGGCGGCCTCGGCCTGCGGGCGGTAGGCCTTGTAGATGGTGTACGCCTGGTCGCCGGCCACGATGCGCTGGATGGCGTCCAGGGAGGCGTCCTGGCCGCCGACGGGGACCTTGATGCCGGCGCCCTTGAGCTGGGTGATGATGGCGGCGGCCATGCCGTCGTTGGCGGAGTAGACGGCCTGGAAGCCGTTCTTGCCGAACTCGGTGACGGCGGCGGAGATCTTCTGTCCGGCGACGACGGGGTCCCACTGCCCGGACTGCTCGTAGACGACCTTCTTGACCTTGCCGTCGAGGACCTTGTGCGCGCCGGTCTTGAAGTCCGCGGCGTTCGGGTCGGCCTCGTCGCCGTCGATCATGACGATGTCGGCGTCGGCGGCCTGCGCGCCGAGCGCGTCCAGCAGGGCCCGGCCCTGGAGTTCGCCGACCTTCTCGTTGTCGAAGGAGGTGTACGCGGCGATCGGGCCGGCGGCCAGGCGGTCGTAGGCGATGACCTTGACGCCCTTGGCGGCGGCCTCCTGGACCCAGTCCTGGGTGGACTTGGCGTTGTACGGGTCCAGGACGATCACCTTGACGCCCTGGGCGAGCAGGGTGTCGAACTGCTGCTTCTGCTTGGCGGCGCTGCCCTCGGCGTTGTTGTACAGCACCTTGCACTGCGCGCACAGGGCCTTGACCTTGGCCTCGATGTACGGGCGGTCGAAGGATTCGTAGCGCACGGAGGAGGCGTTCTCGGGCAGCAGCAGGCCGATGGCGTTCGGGTCGCCGGCGGCGGAGGAGGAGTCGCTCTTGGCGCCGGCGGCCTTGCCGCAGGCGGCGGTCATGGACAGGGTCAGGACGAGGCCCACGGCGGAGACGAGGGCGCGGCGCAGTGCGGCGTTCATCGGATACCTCTCCCTGGGGGTCGCCGCGGCTTCGCGGCGGGGTGGGGGGAGTTAAACCTGGGCGCGTACATGACGTCAATAAGTAAAACCAGACTGCCGGGAATCCACCACTACTCGTTATGTTCGTGAACACGCCTCGGGGGGCGGGGGCGCGCGACGCGGCAGTGCCCGCCGCTCCCCTCGCGCGGCGGGCACTGCCTGATGGGAACTGAGTGACCGTCAGGGACGGTCGAGGGTGATCGAGTTGATCGGCCCCAGGTCGTAGTAGACGCCCTTCGGCGAGGAGAGGTCGTAGACGCAGTCGGCGCCGCCCGAACCGCGGCACAGGCGGGCGTGCGCGCCGCCGGTCTGGTTGTTGAGCACCCAGTGCATGCCGTACTGGCCGCTCAGGTTGTGCGCGCCGTAGCTCCAGTAGACGTCGCTGGGGCTGACCGCCGGGTCCTGGTCCTGCGGGTAGACGCAGACCGCGCCCGACGGGCAGCCCGCCCACGCCCCGTCCGCGGCGCCGGCGCCGCCGGCCTCCACGGTGGTCAGGGCGGCGGCGGCCAGGGCCAGGGCGGCGACGGTACGGGTGATCCTGCGCATGGGTGGTTCTCCCTTGGCTGGTACGAGGACGGACGACCGTTGCGTCCGGTGCCCGTCAGCCTAGGAATCCGGTGCCCGCGGCGGTCCCTGACATCTGACAGGGGCGCGCCTCCTTGCCCCCGCAGCCGCAGCCGCAGCCGCAGCCGCAGCCGCAGTCGGACTCGGAGCAGGAACCGGGGCCCGCCACGGAGCTACGGCAGCGGGAGCGAGGCCGCCCCGGCGACCAGCGCCGGCAGCTCCCGCATGTCCGCGAAGGTCCGGGTGCCGGGCCCCGCCAGCCACGCCTCGGGCGTCAGGCCGCCGTGGAAGCCGAGCGACCGCATCCCCGCCGCCCGCGCCGCCGCCACCCCGTACTTGCTGTCCTCGACCACCAGGCACGCCGCCGGCTCGACGCCCATCGTGGCGGCCGCGTGCAGGAACAGGTCCGGGGCGGGCTTGCCGCGCTCCACGTCCTCGGAGCTGAAGACCCGCCCGGCGAAACGCGGCAGCAGCCCGGTCCGCCCGAGCGTGGAGCGCAGCCGCGCATGGCTGCTGGAGGACGCCACGCAGTCCGCCACCCCGGCCCGCTCCAGGGCCGCCAGCGCCGCCACCACCCCCTCCACGGGGGCGAGTTCGGCGGCGAACACCTCGTCGTACAGGTGCTGGAAGCGCTTGTCCCAGCCCGGCTCCAGCGGCACGCTCGCGTGCGCCTCGATCTCGGCGGTCATGAACGCGTGCGAACGGCCCAGGAACCGCTCGACGATCTCCTCCTGCGACAGCGGCCACCCCACCTCCGCGACCACCCGCTCGTCCACCCGCACGGCCAGCCGCTCACTGTCGAGCAGCACACCGTCGCAGTCGAAGACCACCAGCTCCACGGGAAGGGACATGCCGCCACCCTACGGGGCGCCCGCGGCGGGGCGGCGGGCGCGTCCGCAGCGGGGTCGCCGGGGGCCCGGCGGGCTCAGTGCGGGTGGCCCAGGTACGGGAAGGCGGGCAGCAGGTCGGTGTGCGGGCCGATGTGGTCGCCGGGCACCTTGCCGTCGGTGAGCATTGTCAGCCGCGCCGAGGTGACGTCGTCGCTCAGCGTGCGACCG
The DNA here is from genome assembly GCF_053597855.1 of Kitasatospora sp. NPDC001225. Classification (NCBI taxonomy): domain Bacteria; kingdom Bacillati; phylum Actinomycetota; class Actinomycetes; order Kitasatosporales; family Streptomycetaceae; genus Kitasatospora; species Kitasatospora sp. NPDC001225. The sequence goes on along the minus strand of NZ_JBSFJC010000067.1, from coordinate 18,686 downwards.
TTCGGGTAGCCGGCCGGGCGGGCGCGGTCGTAGCGCAGGATGTCCGGCAGGACGATCCGCAGCTGGGCCTCGGCCGCGTCCGTGGTGTACCCGCCGAAGTGCTGCAGCTTCGCCGTCCACGGCTCCCGGTAGTTCTCCCAGTCGTCCACCGGATCCCCGGCGTTGTACGCCTCCTTGGCGTCCTCCTCGTTGAAGTACGCCGTCAGCGACGGGTGCGCACCGCGGTCCACCGACACCAGGTGCCCGTCCTTGCGCACGCTCACCCGCGCCCACACCCCGATCTCCGGCGCCGGCCCGAACTGTGCGTCCGGCGCCTCCAGCACGATCCCGAACACGTTCTTGTCCGCGCCCCAGTCCACCCCCGTCCACTGGAAGTCCTTCACGATCCCGTCCAGGTCCGCGAAGAACGGGTCGCTGCGCAGCCCCGCGCTGACCCGGTGCGCCCCCGCCTCCACCACCGCGGGCGTGCCCGTGAAGCTCACCGGCGCGTCCGCCACCAGCACCTCGCCGACCGCCTCCAGCCCGCGCGCCCCCTCGCCGGCGGCCCGCCGCACCGTCATGGTCTGCGCCCCGTCCCGCGGCTCGGAGAAGGTGAAGCTGTACGCGAGGTCGGCCCGCCGGTCCCCGTCGGTGTCGATGTCGATCCGGTACACCGCCTGCGGGTGGAAGGCCTGTCCGTCGGACGGCGCGACCGGGTTGACGTTCATGATCAGCACCGTCCGGCCCGGCTCCGGCGCGGCGAAGGCGAACAGGTCGGTCAGGTCCAGGCGCGCGTCACCCTCGGGTGAGCGCAGGTTCGGTCCGCTGAGGTGGTGCGACAAGACGGCCTCCGGGGTCGGGCGGGCTGCGCGGGGACACCCCCCGACCCCCTCGGCCATTGCTAGCACGCCCGCCCGCCCCCGGCCCGCCCCGCTGCGCCACCCGGGCGGGCGCGGGCGCGGGCGCGGCCCGGTGGCGGCGTGCGGGGCGTCAGCTCGCGGGCAGCCGCGCGGTGAAGGGGTCCGCCCCGGTCCTGGCGTCCGGGGCGCCGTAGCCGAAGAGCCAGGTGGTGCCGTCCGGGCCGGTGGTGAACACGCCCGGTTGGGTGAAGGCGAACGGGGCGGGGGCCACCGCCCAGGAGGACCCGGCCCACCGCCCAGACGGCGTTCCCGGCCCCGGCCCCGGCCACGGCGTAGCCGGAGAACGCGCCGCCGGCGGTGCCGGGCACCGTGCTGCGGGTCCGGCCCTGCCCGCCCCAGTGGACGGCCGGCCCGCTGTCGCCCACGGCCCACACGTCGGCCGTGCTGTCCGGGCGCGCTGACACCGTGCTGACCGACTGACCGACTGACCGGCCCGGGGCGGGGAGGAGCCTCAGGGGGCCTTCGGCGCCGGCTCGCCGAGCAACACCGGCAGCGCGCGGTGCCCGTTGGAGATCAGCGAGTCGACCGGCTCCAGCCGCGCGCCCGGGGCGAACGCGAGGTCGGGGAAGCGCTCGAACAGCCGGCTGAGCGCGGTGCGCCCCTCCAGGCGGGCCAGCGGCGCGCCCAGGCAGAAGTGCACGCCGTGGCCGAAGGCGAGGTGGGACTTGACCGGCCGGGTGACGTCGAAGACGGCGCCGCTGTCCCCGTAGCGCACCGGGTGGCGCCCGGCGGCCGCGTAGGCGGGCAGGATCGCCTCGCCGCGGCGCACCGTCACCCCGCCGGGCAGGGTGATGTCCTCCACCGCGAAGCGCAGCGGCAGGTGCGCGAGCGGCGCGTCGCGGCGCAGCGCCTCCTCGACCACGTCGTCCCAGTCGGCCTTGCCCGCGCGCACCAGGGCGAGCTGGTCGGGGTGGGTGAGCAGGTCCGCGATGCCGTTGTCGATCAGGTTGACGGTGGTCTCGTAGCCGGCCGAGACGATCAGCAGCAGGGTGTCGCGCAGCTCCTCCTCGCTCAGCGCGGCCGGACCGCCTCCGCCGCTCTCTCCGTCAGCCCCGTCGGCGTCGTCGTCGCGGGCGGCGATCAGCGCCGAGGTCATGTCCTCGCCCGGCTCGCGGCGCTTGGCGGCGATCAGCTCCTCCAGCAGGGCCTGGAACGCCGCCCCGTTGGCGGCGGACTCCTCGGGGGTGAGGGCGGTGGAGAAGACCTTGTCGACGATGCCGCGGAAGCCGTCCGTCACCTCCTCCGGCAGGCCCAGCAGCTGGGAGATGACCCGGATCGGCAGCGGGTAGGCCAGGCGCGCGCGCAGGTCCACCACCTCGCCCGGCGCGGTGCGGGCCAGGTCGTCCAGCAGGGCGTCGGTCAGCTCCTCGACGCGGGCGGTCATGGTGGCGACCCGGCGGGGCGTGAACGCGCTGCTCACCAGCCGGCGCAGCCGCCGGTGGTCGGCGCCGTGCGCGTTGAACATGTTGCGCACGCTGATCCACAGCGCCAGCGGCCAGGTCCGCACCGCCCGGTCGAAGTCCGGCCAGTGCAGCAGGCCGTCCTTGGAGACCCGGGGGTCCGTGAGCAGTTCCTCCAGCAGCACCGGGTCGGACACCGACCAGGCCCGTACGCCCAGGATGTCGACGGGCACGGCCGGGCCGCTCGCGAACAGCTCGGCGGTCTCGGTGTCGCGGGCGCGGCCGGTCGGGTCAAGTACGAGACGTTCCACGGTAGTTCCTCCACTCGGTGCGGCAACGGTGCGGCTTCGGCGTCGGGCCGGGTGCGGCGTCGGCGCGTGGCCGCACGCCGCGCCGACGCGCACCGGGACACGAGGATGCGCCCGGGGCGCGGGCCCCGTCGAGAGGGCCCGCGCCGTCCGGACGTCGGGGGGTCACGCCCGCAGGCGGCCCGCCTCGTGGACCAGCGGCGGCGCCACCGCGTCCGCGGCGCGCTCGAACAGGGCGCCGCTGCGGCTGCCGGCCGCGGTGCGCACCCAACGCCAGCCCCGTGCGCGGTAGTAGGCGTGCAGGGCGGCGTTGTCGCTCCACACGTTCGCCCGCAGCAGGGCGGCGCCCGCCCGCGCGGCGCGCCAGGAGGCCCAGTCGCCCAGGCGGGTGCCGATGCCGTGCCCGGCGTACCGGCGGTCCACCGTGAAGGAGCTCACGTAGCGGGCCGGGCGGGCGAGTTCCTCGCCGGTCCACAGCCGGGGGCTGCCGGTGGGGCGCAGCGTGAGGGTGGCGACGGCCTCGCCGTGCGGCGACAGCGCGGCGACCACGGTCAGGCCGAGGGCGATCAGCGCCAGGCCGCGCTGGGCGTCGTACGGGTCCGACCACTGGGCCGAGCCGTGCTCCAGGGCGATCCACGCGGCGGCCTCCGCGCGCAGGGCGGCCAGCCGGGGCAGGTCGGCGGGCACCGCGGTGCGGACGTACAGCGGGTCGGACCGCGGGTCGGGGCGCGGGTTCACCACGGCGCTCGCGGGGCGGAGGCGGAGGGACCCGCGGAGGCGGAGGGGACGGCGGCGGGGCCGGAAGGCCCGGGCAGGCCGTACGGTTCGAGGGGTTCGAGGACGAAGCCCGCGCGCAGCGCGTCCAGCAGCTTGCGTCCCGGCGCGGTGAGCGCGGTGCCGTCGGGGGTGGTCAGCGGATGCCGGGCGACGATCCGGGCGAGCGGCACACCCGGGTGCAACACCATGCCGGGGGAGGGGAGTTGCAGCAGCACGCAGTCGTCGGGCCCGCACTCCAGCAGGCCGAACCCGGCACCGCAGTACCGCAGCCGCCCGTCCTTGAGCCGGTGCAGGCCGCCGGCGGGCGCCGCCGCCACCCGCACCGGGGCGCCGGTGTGCCGCACCACCAGCTGCACGGCGCCCGCCGCGTCCGTACGCGGCTCGCCGCCGGTGGCGTGGCCGTAGAGCTCCAGCACGTGCCGCAGCGCGGACGGCAGCGCGCGCTCCGCCAGCTCCAGCTCGCCCAGCAGCCAGGTCGAGCCCTGCATACGGCAGTTGAGCTCCAGCAGCAGCGGGCGCTCGCCGTCCAGGACGAAGTCGGCGCCGAACAGGCCCCGGTAGCCGAGCGCGGCCAGCGCCTCGCCGACGCGCCGCGCCGCGGCGGCGGCCCGGGCCAGGGCGAGCGGCGCCAGCAGGGCGGGGGCCGCGAAGTCGCAGCCGGAGTAGGCGCCGAAGGGCGCGCCGACACCCTCGATACGGGTCAGCTGGACGGACGGGCGCAGCACCCGCACCGTGCTGTCCGCCGACACCAGCACGTGCACGTTGAGCGCGACGCCCTCGACGTAGCCGCTCACCAGCCAGGGCCCGCCGCCGACTTGGCGGATCGGCTGCAGGTCCGCCTCGTCGACGACCAGGTGGGTGCCCTTGCCGCTGGAGCCCACCGGCGTCTGCACCACGTAGGGGGAGCCGAAGCGGCGGCGCAGCTCCCGGTGGTCGAGCGCCGGGACCACCGCGTCCGCCGGGGTCGCGGCCCCCACCGACCGCAGCCACGCGCGCTGCGCCCGCTTGTCGCTCAGCATCGGCAGGGCCACGAGCGAGGGCGGCTCCAGCAGGCGGGTGCCGAGCGCGCCGAGTGCCGTGCGCCACTCGGGTTTCATCGCCGAGTAGGGCAGCAGCGCCAGCTCCCGGCCCCGCCAGCCGCCACCCGCCGCGCCCGCGCCCCCGTCCGCGCCCCCGTCCTCGTCCAGGGTGCCGGCGAGCGCGCGGAGCACCGTGTGGACCCCGGCCCCCGCCGGGGTGTGGTCGCGCACCCCCCGCTCCGGTTCCAGCGCGTGGAAGGAGGCCCCGAACTCGCCCGCCCAGCCCGTGTCCGGGCCCTCCACGCTCACCACCGCGGACAGGCAGCCGGTGCGCAGCAGCGGCAGCACGTTCAGGGGCCGGGCACAGCACGACAGTCCGGGCAGGGCCCGCAGCCGGGCCACCGCTTCGTCACAGGATGTGATCACCCACGCGATTATGGAGAGCCCGGGACGGCGCTCGCCGCCACCGCACGCCCCGCCCCGCCCCGCACGAGGCACGCCCCGCCCCCACCCTCACCCGAACGAAGGAGCCCCCCGTGTTGACGGCCCGTCGGGCCCGCTGTCGGCACCCGGCAGTACCGTGCACGAATGAACAGCAGCACCGCCCCCGACCCGAACCGCCCCGCCGAACGCCCCGCCGAACACGCCGCCACCCGCACCGCCGCACCCACCTGGCGGGTCACCGAGACCGCCGGCCTGGAGACCTCCTGGATCGACCTCGGCCCCACCTCCCTGACCGCCCACGGCCGCGCCGCCGCCGCCGAGCCCGCCCCGTACTGGCTCGACTACCGGCTCGACACCGGCGACGGCTTCACCACCCGCCGCATGCACGTCACCGCCCGCACCCCCGACACCACCCGCACCCTCGACCTGCGCCGCGACGAGACCACCGGCCACTGGACCGTCGACGGCACCCCCCGGCCCGACCTCGACGGCGCCCTCGACTGCGACCTCGGCCTGTCCCCGCTCACCAACACCCCGCCCGTGCTGCGCCACGCCCTCCACCTGGGCCCCGGCGAGCACCACTTCCTGATGGCCTGGATCCGCGTGCCCGAGCTGGTCGTCGTGCCCTCCCGCCAGACCTACACCCACCTGCGCCGCCACGAGGACGGCCGCGCCACCGTCCGCTACGCCTCCGGCGACTACCGGGCGGACCTGCTGCTGGACGCGGACGGCCTGGTCGCCGAGTACCCGGGCCTGGCCCACCGCATCGCCTGACGGGCCAGGGCCAGGACCCGGGGCCTCAGGCCCGGCGCGGGCCTGAGGCCGGGGGGTGTTCAGACCGCGGTGCGCCCGCCGTCCACCGGCAGGAGGGCGCCGTGGACGAAGCCCGCCGCGTCGCCGGCCAGGAAGACGACCGCGGCGGCGATCTCCTCGGCCTCGGCGGGCCGGCCCGCCGGCGCCTCGGCCGCCATGTCGCTGAGGCCCTCGCCCATGACCGCCGTGCCCTCGGTACGGGTGGGCCCCGCGCCGACGGCGTTGACCCGCACGCCGCGCGGCCCGTACTCGGCCGCCCAGGTGCGGGTCAGCAGGTTGACCGCCGCCTTGCTGGAGCCGTACAGGGACATGCCCGGCGCGCCGTGCGAGGCGGCCTGGGTGCTGATGTTGACGATCGCCCCGGCGCCGCGCGCGGCCATCGCCGGGGCCAGCTCGGCCACCAGGAAGTAGGGCGCCCGCACGTTGAGCGCGTAGACGGCGTCGAACTCCTCCTCGGTCGTCTCCTCGGTCGGCCCGAACGGGTAGACGCCGGCGTTGTTGACCAGGATGTCCACCCGGCCGCCGCCCAGCGCGGTGGCCGTACGGGCGAGGCGCCGCACCGCGGCGACGTCGCGCAGCTCGGCGGCGACGAAGTCGGCCCTGCCGCCGCCCGCCCGGATCGCGGCCACCACCGCCTCGCCGCGCGCCGCGTCCCGGCCCGCGACCAGCACGTGCGCGCCCTGCTCGGCCAGCGCGGTCGCGGTGGCCGCGCCGATGCCGCTCGTCGCGCCGGTCACCAGCGCGACCCTGCCCGCGAGGGAGGAGGAGATCATGACCACGGCCCTTCGGAGAACGAGGTGCTTCGCAGCGGGGGCGGGCGCGCGCTCGGCGCCCGCCCCTCCAGCGAACCACGCCCGGCCGCGCGGCGCCCCGTCGTCCAGGCGGCGCGGCACGGGCGGACGCGCCCGCCGCCCGGGTGCCCCGGCCCCGGGGCTCGGGTGCCGTAGGCGTGCGGGAAGACGTCCACCGCCTCGGCGACGACCTCCCGCACGTCCGCGTCCGGCCGGTGCTCCAGCGGCCCGGTCAGCGGGGCGAGGAGGTGCCCGGCGGCGCGGTCGGGGCCGCGGGGGCGGGCCGGGGCGGGCCGTTCCGACCATCCCCGTGAAGGCCTCACGCGTACGAGTGAACGAGCTGGACCGGACGCCTTTCGACCACGTACAACTGCGCCCACAGGGCCTCCCGTTGAGCGATCCGCCACCCTCCGGCCCTGCCGCCCCACGCACCCCGAGGAGGGCCCGATGGCCGCCGAGATCACCTACGAGGAACTCGCCACCCTGGTCAGGACCCGCGCCGGCGTCCAGGTCACCGCCGAGGAACTCGCCGAACCGGGCCGCATGTTCCTCGACCTCGGCGTCGACTCGCTCGGCGTGCTGGGCGTCCTCGCCGACGTGGAGAACCGTTACGGCGTCTCCGTCGACAGCGCGGAGCTGCTCGGGCGTCCCGTCGCCGAGTTCCTCAAGGACGTCAACGCCCAGGTGGCGTCCGGCTCCTGAACGATCCGGAGCTGGGAGCCGGCCCGGCCGTCCGGGTGCCGGCCCGTACGACTCGGCCGCCTCGGCGGCGGCCCGGCGTCGTGATCATGGAGAACGGCAGCAACTTCCAGCAGGTCCGGGACCCGCAGGGCGGCCAGTGCTACCCCGGCCTCGGCGCCGACACCGCCATCGCCAACCGGACCGGCGGCACCATCCTGCTCTTCCCCGACGGCAACTGTCAGACGAGAATCCTCAACCCCCTGGGGCCGGGCGAGTTCCGGCCGGACGAGAACGTCGGCAGCTTCCTGGCCCTGGACTGACCTCGCGCCACCCCCGTCCGTCCGCCCGCCCTCCGGCCCGAACACCGGAGGGCGGGCGGACGGGCGCGTCCGGCCCCGCGCGCGTGCCTCAGATCGCGAGCGGGTCCGCGCACACCGCCAGGTCGTGGACCGTCGCCGCGAAGCGGGGCGCCACCGTGCCGGGGCCGAGGACGTCACGGGCCGCCGTCAGCAGCGCGTTGCGCAGCCGCCCGTGCGCGGCGAGGTAGCCGAGCTGGGTGAGCGCCGCCGACTGCAGCGCCCGCGCCCGCCGCTCCACCGGCGCCGGGACGGCCGACGGGATCGCGCAGGCGCCGACCACCGGGTCCAGCAGCAGCACCGCCCGCGCGTAGTCCGGCACCGCGCCCCCGCCGCCCCCGCCGTCGTACGCGCGCTGCGCCGCGTCCACCGCCCGCCGCGCGCCGTCCTGTTCGGAGCCGTACCGTTCCGTGCCGTCCCGGTGCGCGCCGTCCGCGGCCGCGAGCTGTGCCCGGGCGGTGACGGCCGGCCGGGCGGCGCCCAGGGCGGTGCAGGTCAGGCGCGCCCACACCTCGCGCACGGTGCGGGAGGGGGTGTCCAGATGGCCGGGGGCGGCGAGCAGCGGGGCGACGGCGCCCGCGTCGGGCAGGGCGCCGGCGGCGGCGCGGTGGGCGGCCAGCCACGCGGACACGTACGGGGCGCCCCACACCGGGTGCCCGTACGCGCCGAGTCCGACCTCGGCCGGGGTGCCGAAGGCGGCGGCGGTGGCGTCCAGCAGTTCGGCGCGGGCCGGGCCGGGGGCGCCGAGCAGTCCGGCGCCGGCCAGGTACACGGCGCGGTGCGCGGGCAGGTAGAGGTTCAGTTCGGCGGGGGAGGCGTGCCCGCCCGCGGGCCGCAGGACCATCCGCACCCCGGCGGCCTCGACCGCGTACAGGCCCTCCTGCCAGGGGATCCCGGTCCAGGCGGGCCAGTGGGCCCGGGGCGTCGGGGCGGACAGCGGGCCGCCGACGGTGTCGGTGGGGGCGAGGAAGTCCGGCCGGCCGGTGGAGACGGTGCGGCCGAGGTCGGAGCCGGCCAGGGCGAGCGGGCCGATGCCGAGCCGGGTGCCGTAGGCGTAGTCGACCAGGCGGGCCTGCCGGGCGCCCTCGGTGACCTGGCGCAGCACCGCGTCGGCGAGGAACCCGTCGGGCGCGTACACCGCGAGGTCGGCGGGCGGTCCGGCGGGCAGGCCGGCGCGGGATCCGGTGAACAGCCCGCGCACGCCGCCGAAGTGGTCCACCCCGCTCTGGGTGTGGACCACGGCCCGCACCGGACGGGTGTCCCCGGTGGTGGAGCGGTACAGGGCCAGAGCGGCGCGGGCCGTCTCGTACGAGCCGAGCGGGTCGATCACCAGCAGGGCGCGGGGGCCGGTGACGACGGTCAGGTTGGCGAGGTCGAAGCCGCGCACCTGGTAGAGGCCGTCGGCGACCCGGAACAGGCCCGAGGGGACGGCGAGCCGGCCCTGGCGGCGCAGCGCCGCCGCCACCGGGGAGCCGGCGTCGGCGGGGGTGTCGGAGGTGTGGAAGTCGAAGGCGTGGAAGTGCCAGACCGCCTCCTCGCCGTCCAGGGACGGCAGGGCCCGGTAGGGCGGGGCGGCGAGCAGGCCGCGCTGGGCGTTCTCGAAGTCGGCCGGGGCGTCGGGGAGTTCCTTGGCGCCGGCCAGGTTCCGTCGCGTGACGTACGCGGTCGGCTCCATGGGCACGAAGGTGTCGGCCACGGGCTTGCCCTCCTCAAGGCGTGACGGTCTCCGCGCGCTGCCCCGCGCGCGGAGACCGCCGACACTAGGGGTGACGGGCCGTATACACAACGGCAGGGGTGTGTGGAATGCGTGCGGGGTCGCGGCCGGTGCCCGGCTGCGGGGGTCCATCACCCGTTCGGGTGGCCGCGTGGCGGCTTCCGGTGCGGGCGGCGGGCGCGTGGGTAGCGTCGGGCCATGATCGCGGACTCGTCAACCGTCCTGACGTGTCGACGATTTGACTTATTGTCACATCAGTTAAGAGGCATCGTCGCATGGCAGAGAAGCGCCTGAAGTCCTGGGGCAACAACCGCTCCGGCCAGCTCGGGGACGGCACCTGGGCCGACCTCCGCACCACGGCCACCACCGTCCTCGGGCTCACCAGCGCCGAGGTGGTGAAGATCGCCGCCGGCGGCGCCGGTGCGAGCCTCGGGTACGGGCTGGCCCTGCTGACGGACCGTACGGTGCAGTCCTGGGGCGTCAACGGCTCGGGCCAGCTCGGCGACGGCACCGTGTTCAGCCACAACGCCCCCGGCCAGGTGGTCGACGTCTCCGACGCCACCGACATCGCGGCCGGCGGCGCGCACAGCCTCGCCCTGCTCGCCGACGGCACCGTGGTGGCCTGGGGGCAGAACACCCACGGCCAGCTCGGCAACGGGACGAACTCCGACAGCGGCGTCCCGGTCCGGGTCGAGGGCCTGCACAAGGTCGTCGCCATCGCCGCCGGCCTCCACCACAGCCTGGCGCTGCGCGAGGACGGCACCGTGTGGGCCTGGGGATACAACGGCAACGGCCAGCTGGGCGACGGGACTTCGTCGAGCCGCGGCCTCCCGGCACCGGTCAGCGGCCTGACCGGCGTGAGCCGGATCGCCGCCGGGGCCGGCCACAACCTCGTCCTGGTCGGCAAGCCGGGCGCCGGCGCCTCGGTGAAGGCCTGGGGCTACAACGCCACCGGCCAGCTCGGCGACAACACCACCATCAACCGCTTCACCCCGGTCGCCACCCGGCCGACCTGGTCGGGCGGCGTCTCGCAGATCGCGGCCGGCTGCAACCACAGCATGGCCGTGGTCGACGACGACAGCCGCCTCAAGGCCTGGGGCCAGAACACCGCCGGCCAACTCGGCGACGGCACCACCGTCTTCCGCGTCCTGCCCGTCACCGTCCCCGGCCTGACGGACGTCCGCCTGGTGGCCGCCGGCCGGGAGCACACCGTGGCGCTGTCCGGCACCAGCACCGTGCACTCCTGGGGCAGCAACGGCTCCGGCCAGCTCGGCGACGGCACCACCACCGACAGCTGCACCCCGGTGCCCACCCTCACCGCGCTCACCGGCATCGACAAGATCGCCGCACCGGTGGGCGGCGACTTCAGCCTCGCCAACTGAGGCCCCGGGCGGGCGGCGTGGCGGGTTGTGCGCTCAGAGCGGGATGACGTTCACGGCCTGCGGCCCCTTGGGTCCCTGTTCGATCTGGAACTCCACCCGCTCGCCCTCCGTCAGGGTCCGGAACCCGCCCCCGATGATGCTCGAGTAGTGGACGAAGACGTCCGGGCCGGGGATGTCCGGCGTGATGAAGCCGAACCCCTTCTCGGCGTTGAACCACTTCACGGTGCCGAAGTTGACCAGGGCCCGGCGGCCCTCCGCCGCCACCGGGCCGGACGCCGCCCGGTTCGCGCTCGCCTGCGCGGGGGTCGCCTGCGCGGGGGTCGCCTGCGTCGGGGTCGCCCGCGTCGGGGTCGCCTGTGCCGGGGCTGCCTGTGCCGGGGCGCAGAGCGCGATCAGGGCCGCGAGGGCGAGGAGCGGCACGCACACCACGGCCGTCACGCGGCCGCGGACAAGGGAGAGAGGGGACATCGCACACTTCCTGACGGGACGTAGTCGATCGCCCACTCACAGTGCGGGCGGGGGTCGTTCTCCCGCAAGTGCCCGGAGCGGGAAGTCGGCCCGGCCGACTTCCCGCGTCCCGGCGCCACGACGGGAACCTCAGCAGCCCCGGCCGCCCCTCCTGCCACAATGCGCGGTGAGCGTTCTCGTAGCCGCCACCATGCAGACAGTGAGGTCATCATGTCGAAGGTCAAACTGAGTACCAACCACGGCGACATCGTCCTGCGCCTCGACGCGGAGAAGGCCCCGGCGACGGTGGAGAACTTCCTCCGGTACGTCACGGACGGCTTCTACGACGGGACGGTCTTCCACCGGGTCATCGACAACTTCATGGTCCAGGGCGGCGGGATGGAGCCCGGACTGAAGCGGAAGGAGACCCGCGCGCCCATCGAGAACGAGGCCGACAACGGCCTGAAGAACGTCAAGTACTCGGTGGCGATGGCCCGCACGGGGGACCCGCACTCGGCCACCGCCCAGTTCTTCATCAACGTCGCCGACAACGACTTCCTCAACCACAGCGGCAAGAACCCCCAGGGCTGGGGCTACGCCGTCTTCGGCGAGGTGGTCGAGGGCCAGGAGGTCGTGGACGCCATCAGGGCCGTCGCCACGGGCTCCAGGGCCGGCCACCAGGACGTCCCCAAGGAGGACGTGGTCCTGGTGAAGGCCGAGGTCGTCGAGTAGGGCGGACGAGCGGGCGGGGAGCGGTCGGGAGTGGGAAGTCGGCCCGGCCGACTTCCCACTGCGCGCGGCGCGCCGGGGCAGGGCCGGGAGAGCCCGGAGGTCGGAACGCGGAAATCCGGATGACCGCGGCCGCCACCGCCCCCGACAATGGCGCATGCTGACCGACCACTGGCCGCTGCTGGGCCTGCGCCTGCGCACCCCTCGCCTCGAACTGCGCCTGCCCGCCGACGACGAACTCGCCGCCCTGGCCGACCTCGCCGCCCAAGGCGTCCACGAACCGGACCGGATGCCCTTCATCGTCCCGTGGACCGACCTCCCCCCGGCCCAGCGCGCCCGCTCGGTGGTCCAGCACCACTGGCTGCGCCGGGGCAACTGGTCCCCGGACGACTGGGCGCTGAACCTGGCCGTCTTCGAGAACGGCCGGGTCGTCGGCCTGCAGACCGTCGCCGCCCGCGACTTCGCCGTCCTGCGGCAGGCCTCCACCGGCTCCTGGCTCGGCGCGCGGCACCAGCGGCAGGGCATCGGCACCGAGATGCGCGCCGCCGTCCTGCACCTGGCCTTCGCGGGCCTGGGCGCGACGGAGGCGGTGTCGGGCGCCTTCGAGGACAACCCCTCCTCGTACGCCGTGTCGCGCAAGCACGGCTACGAACCCGACGGCGTCGACCGCCACCTGGTCCGCGGGCGCGGCGTGACGGAGCGGCGGCTGAGGCTCACCCGGGAGCGCTGGCAGGCGCGGCGCGAGGTCCCCGTCACCGTCGACGGACTGGCGCCCTGCCTGCCGCTGTTCGGCCTGCCGGGCGACCGCGGCGAGGGCATTTCAGACCCCGCGTGAGTGGGAAGCCGGCCCGGCCGACTTCCCACTGCGCGTCATCCCCGGGGCGGCGCGGTCAGGGGACGTACACGCTGCCGCCGAACCGCACGATCACCCGCGGCTGTCCGTTCACTCGTCCGTGAGCACCGGAAAGCGGCGCCGAGGCCTGGCAGACTCGACCGCATGCCCGAACAGACCCCCGTCCCGGCAGCGGACGAGGGCGACGCCCTGCGCCCCTACGCGGCCCACTACCCCGACATGGCGCGGGCCGGGTCGCTGCTGAACGCCCTTCGGGCACACGCCGATCGGGCGGGGCTCCGGCTCGGGGGCGAGCCGGCCGCCGAGCCGGGCCGGTGCCGGACGGCGGCGCGGGTGACCACCGGGGACCGGTTGACACGGGTCGGGATGACGGCGAGGGAGCGCGGCTTCGACGTCAGCTGCTGGGCGGGCGGAGTCCACCTGGCCACCGGCAGCACCGGCGACCTCGCCGAGGCCGCCGGGGCGGTGGCCACCTGGCAGGCGGGGGCCCGGCTCGCCGAACTCCTCGCGCGGTGGCCCTTCCTACGGACCTGGGAACTGGCCGAGGCCCACGAACGGGGCGACGCCGTGCCCTCCTGAGCCGACGACCGCTGCGAGTTCCTGGCCGCACGCGAGCGCCGTCGTCAACTACCGGGCCGGGCCGGGCCGCCCCGCCCCGCGTGCTGCGGCAAGGCGGGCGCGCGGCATCCCGGGTGCGCGAACACCATGCGCGTCGACAAACGATGAACCGCACATGTCACGGCGTTCACCGCGTCGTCCACCGTTCGTTGACCGGCCGGCCGGATCGTTCACCACGGCGCGGAACACAGCCCGCGCACCCCACCCACGACCCACGGAATCGAGGGAGACCATGCGTATCTCCGCACGTACCGCCGCGCTGGCCGCGGTGACCGCCATCGGGCTCGGCACCATCGCCACCGGCACCGCCCAGGCCGCCCCGGCCCCCGCCCAGGCCGCCCTCTCGGCCGCCCGCAGCACCACGGTCCACCTGCACAACGGCACCGGCTGCACGCTCAACCGGACCGACTACTCGCTGTCCCACGGCATCTGGACCCAGGGCCAGGAGCCGCCGCAGTCGCTGGGCAACACCGGGGACGCCGTCTTCCAGTCGGAGAGCAACGGCTTCATGACCGGCACCGAGGGCTCGGTGACGTTCCAGGCGTCCAACTGCGAGGAGGGCTGGCGCAACGGCGCGGCCGTCAGGCTGCACTGGAACAACCCCTACGTCGGCAGCAACGGCTACGACGACGACGGCACCACCCGGGGCTTCTTCCGCACCACCCACGACACCGGCGCCGGCGACAACGCCAATGTCTACTGGGGCGCCTGGAAGGCCTGACCCGGTCCCGGGCACCGCCGGGCGGCTCAGGACCCGACCGCCTTGCGCACGTGCCGGATGAACGGTGCCCCGTGGCTCGATGCCGAACGGCCCGGACAGCCCGGGCCGTTCGGCACCCGGAGCGGCCGGGCCGCTCCCGGTGACGAACGGGGCCGGTCCGGAAACCCGCTTGGTCGGCCGCCCCTGAGCTGCGAGGATGCCTCCGTTTCCCAGACGGAGGAGAGTTGTTCGTTTTTGTGTGCGCGGGGTGCGGGGCCGAGCTGACCACCGCACTGTTCCGAGTCGCCCTGCCCGTCCACGCCCACCAGAAGTACGGAAACGGGCTCCAACTCCCCGTGCTGATGGAACCCGGCACGTTCGCCGTGGACCCGGAGCCCTGGGGGCCGCCTTGGCGGCGGTGGGAGGAGGTCCGTCCCGACGAGGCGGCCGCCCGCGGCATCCACGCGCCGGTCCCCGCCCTGTCCGACGGCCCGCCCGGCGCGGTCGTCATCGCCCCGGGGGACGCGCGCAACACCCTGCTGATCCCGGAGGGGCGCGGCGGCTCCTGCTGCGGCCTCGACGGTGCCGACGGCCCCAACACGGCCTGTGCGGCCTGCGGTCGGCCGGTGGCGAGCCGGGTCGACGACTGCTCGCTCTGGCAGGCGGTGTGGCTCGCGCCGGACGCCGTGCGTCGCCTCCCCGTCGACGGAGAGCCCGTCGCGCCGCTGTCCTGGACGGAGGCGGTGGCGGAGGGGAAGGGCACGCCCCCGTTCGAGCCGATCGCCACGTGGGGCGGCCCGCGGCTGGGGTCGGGCCACTTCTGGTCGTGGAGCCCGCAGTGGGAGGCCGCGGCAGGCCGGGCCCTCGCCCACCTGCTGGCGGCCTCGGAACGCCGTCCGGTGACCGTCCCGCACGGCCCGGCCGCGGAGGTGTTCCAACGCGCCCTCGACGCCCTGCTGCCGGCGGGCCCGTCGCCGCGCCGCGCCGTCCTGGCCGGACCGGGACTGCCCGCCCCCGCCAGCGGGGCCGACATCCTCCTCGTGCCGACCCACCCCCGGACGGGAGAAGTCTGGGCCCCGCCCGCTCAGGCCTCCCACGCGTACCCGGTGCCGCTGCCGGTCGGGGTGTGGCGGTGGCTGGCCTTCCCCGAGCCGCACCTGCCCGTCCCCGCGTCGGGCGGCATGCCCGACGGCGTCCTGCGCGACGACCCGCCCGCTCCGCGCGCCCGTTACCCCTTCCGGGCCGACGCGGGCGTGTTCCGGCACACCCTGGCCCGGCTGCCTGCCGTCCGCAGCCCGTGGCTGCGGGAGATCCTGGAGAACCTCGACCGGCACATGCGCGCGGGCCTCTTCTGACCGCCGTCCGGGCCGTCACGTTCCGAACCCGGATGACGCGGGCCGCACCGGGTCCGGATCGGGAGGCCGGCCGGTGTCCTTTCCCCACCACGGGCGTTGAACGGGCGGGCGTCATGGGGGCGCCCTTTCCGACAGCCGTTGCCGCGACCGGCCGACCGGCCGGTGCGGCGACCGGGAAGGAGACGAGCATGGCCACGTACAACACGGAGATCTACACGGGCGGCGGGGGCTGGCAGGCGGACGAGCCCCTCACCCTCAATATCGCCAACCGTGGGCAGGCCGTCGGTGACGGCACTCCCTCGACGGGGACCACGGTCACCTGGACCAGCCCCGACGCGGGGGCGGGCAACGTCACCTTCTTCGACGACGGCAACAGCTTCCGGGGCACGGCCCAGTTCCCGGGCGAGGGTCCCGTCGAGTACCGGGGCTCCCTGGCCGACTGACCGGCGACCGCGTAGGCCCCTGGCCCGGACGGACCCTCGCGCCGGTGAGCGCGAGGGTCCGTCATCCGGTTCCGTCCCGCTCCGGTCCCGCGACGAGGCGCTGCCACGGCGTCCCGCCCGCTGCTCCGCGCTCCGATCCCCCTGGTGGCCAAGGCCGGAGGCGGGTCGGGGCCGACGCCGCCGTCCCGGCGGGGCGGGGGAGGAGTAGGAAGTCGGCCCGGCCGACTTCCTACTCCAGAGCGCCGTTCAGCGGCGCGCGCGTTCGTGGTGGACGAGGCCGGCGCTCGTGCAGGTGGGGGTGAATCCGGCCTTGGCGAGGACCCGGCCGGAGGCGGGGTTGGCCTCCCGGTGGACGGCGAGCACCCGGGCGGGCAGCCCGTCGCCGGTGAGGAACTGCCGTACGGCGGCGGTGGCGTGGCCGCGGCCCCGGGCGTCCTCGCGCACGACGTAGCTGAGCCGGCCGGTGCCGCGGCCGGGGTCGAGCCGGAGCCGGACGACGCCGAGCAGGTCCCCGCCCACCTCGATGCCGCGAACGAGGAGCCCGGGGTCCGTGGCGGCCTCGCGGACGTAGGCGAGGGCCTGGACGCCGGTCATCGCGCCGAACCACACATCCGTGGCGGACCCGTCGGCATGGATGCGGCGAACCGACTCGGCGTCGCCGTCGGCCAGTTCACGCAGTCGCAGCACCGGAGCGGGCCGCCGTATCAGGCGAAGACGAGGCGGAAGACCTGGTTGTAGACGAAGAAGCCGCCCGGCTGGCCGGGGATCGGCTGCAGGTTGAAGGTCTCGGTGAAGAGCATCGGCTTGTCGAAGGCGTTGTCGATGGCGAGGTTGCCGGTCACCGTGACCAGGACGCCGCCGCCCGGGGCGGGCTGGGCGTCGGAGGAGGTGACGCTGTGCTTGACGACGGCGAGTTCGGGCCTGCTGATCGTCTCGATGATGCCCGCCTGCCCCTGGACCTGCTTGCCCTCCCAGGTGAGCATCGACTCGGGGCGGTAGAGGCTCGCCAGGTTGTTGCGAGTGGCGATGCCGCCGTCGAAGGTCGTGTAGTAGTGCCCGACGAACGAGTTCGCAATGCTGTTGAAATCCATGAGTGGAACGTAGCGATCCGATCGCCGTCGGCACTCGAATTGCACAGTAATCGGCGTGCTCCGGTCGCCGGTGTGGTAGCGAGTGGGAAGTCGGCCTGGCCGACTTCCCACTCCGGCGCGGCCGTTCTAGCAGGGGCTGAGCCAGTAGACCCAGCCCCAGGGGGCCGCGCGGTCCTCGCTGTAGCCGCCGGGCGAGGTCCAGCCGACGTTGCCGTCGGCGCCGTAGAACCTGGCGTACAGCGTGGACCGCTGGTTGTTGATCCACGATCCGGTCCCGGTCCAGTAGATGCGGACCGGGTAGTTGCAGGTGAACAGGCGCAGTTCCTCGCCCGTGAAGTTCGTGCCGCTGTACGCGCACACGTAGGTGTACGGGCAGCCCGAGGACAGGGCGGGGGAGTCGCCCTTGGCGGCGAGGTCGCGGGCCCGCTCCTCCCCGGGCAGGGGGAGCAGCAGTTCGCCGCCGGGCAGGGCGATCTTGTTGACGGCCACCTGGCTCGCCCCGGGGGTCTTGGCGAGGTAGTCGTCGACCCGGTCCTGCAGGCTCCTGGCCTGGGCACCGCTCAGCCCCAGGTCCCGGGCCTGCGCCGAGAAGCCCGCCTGGCCGGCGCCCGTGCCGCCCGCGCCGGTGGCGGCGGACGCGGCCGGGGCGACGCACACCGCCAGGGCGGCCGCGACGGCGAAGGGCACCGCGAGCAGACGCTTCTTCATGGTTCCCGCTTTCAGGCGTTTCAGCATGAAACCTCCTTGTAGGGGTCCTTCGGAAGCCCATCCTGTCCGGGCGCGGAAGCGGCGGTCTTGTAGGAATGCGTACGGCCGCTTGGCACCGGGACGCGTGGAGCCGTGATCACGTGGCCGGGAAAAAGGGTTGGACGGGACGAGGCCCGGGCTTGTAGCTTGCAGTCGACCGTGACACCGCCCGAGGAGGTGAGACCCATGACCGCAGTACCGATATGGGTGCTCCCCTTGGGGTTCACGGCCGGCGACTGACGCAGGGTGTCGCCGGGAGCGCCGCGATGAGCAGGCAACTCCCGAAAGGCCACACCGATGCCTACTTCCCAGCCCCTTCACTTCACCGCAGAGTCCACGGCGGACGGCATGACCGAACGCGACTTCACCGTGGGCGGCGTCCCCGGCGTGCTCTGGTCACCCGCCTCCCCTGCCACCGGCAGCGGTCGCGCACCCCTGGTCCTGATGGGCCACGGCGGCGGCGCCCACAAGAAGCACCCCTCCATGGCGGGCCGGGCGCGGCTCCTGGCGGCCGGCTGCGGCTTCCACGTCGCCGTCCTCGACGCACCCGGTCACGGCGGCCGGCCGCGCAGCGCGCAGGACGAGGCGGACATCGCCGAACTGCGCGCGGCGCAGGCGGCGGGCGAGCCGGAGGGCCCGGTCGTCGTCCGCTACAACGCCCGCCTGGCCGAGCTCGCCGTACCCGAGTGGCAGGCGGCGCTGGACGCCCTCCAGGAGCTGCCGGAGATCGGCGCCGACGGGCCGGTGGGCTACTTCGGCATCGCCATGGGCACCGCGCTCGGCGTGCCGCTGGTGGCGGCCGAGCCCAGGATCACGGCCGGGGTCTTCGGGCTGATGTGGCCCGACGCCCTGGTCGAGAAGGCGCGGCGGATCACCGTCCCGGTCGAGTTCGCCATGCAGTGGGACGACGAGCGCATCCCACGCGAGGCCGCCCTCGCACTCTTCGACGCCTTCGCCTCGACGGAGAAGACACTGCACGCCAACGCGGGCAAGCACTTCGACTTCCCCAGGTCCGAGGCCGACAGCGCGGCCCGCTTCCTCACCCGGCACCTCGCCCGGACGGCCACCTCGCCGGCGTGAGGTGTGCGGTCGCGGCGCCCGGCGTGCCGGCCGGGCGCC